>NZ_JBEYKR010000160.1:0-15909 GCF_040703535.1 Streptomyces sp. NPDC007346 | reverse complement strand
GCTGAAGATGTAGCCACGCACGTGGAAGCGGGCCTGCAGCATCAGCGCCTTGGCCTGCACGGCGCTGTTGAAGGTCTGGGCCAGCCGTCCTCCAAGTCCACGCCCCGGTCCAGGACCACCGCGAACGCCTCCGCGCACCGCTCCAGCCGGGAGTCCCGGGCCGGGTGGTGCCCGTCGGCCAGCTCCGCCAGCTCCTGCTGCGCCACCACCGTGCCCACCTCGCTGCCGCCCGGTGAGGCGTACGGCAGCAGCGTGCACCGCAGGAACCGGGCCCAGTCGCGCCCGCGCTCGTCCCCGTACGAGGCGAACAGCTCCACCGCCTCGCCGCAGAGCTGGAGCGCCTGGGCCGCCCGCCCGTTGCCCGCGTCGATCAGCGCCAGCTCCAGGCAGGCCCACGCCTCGCCGTGCGCCACCCCGATCCGCCGGAAGTCGGCCCGCGCGTCCATCAGGAGCTGCCGGGCGAACCCCGAATTGCGCAGGTTCCCCGTCTGCGCGGCCCGCTGGTCGCGGGTGACCCGGCCCGAGTGGTGGCGGGCGCAGGCCAGCCCGTACACGTCCCGCATCCGGGAGAACATGGTCCGGGCCCGCTCCAGCTCCCGTACGGCGTCCACGGTGTCGCCGTCCTCCTCCAGCGCCTGGCCCAGGTAGTACAGCGTCCACGCCTCGCCGCGCGCGTCCTCGTTGTCCCGGTGCCGGGCGAGCGCGTCGCGGAGCTGCTCCAGCGCGGCCTCCGGGTCGCCGTCCAGCAGCCGGGCACGGGCCAGCTGGGTGATCGCCCACGCCTCGCCGCGGCCGTCGCGGGTGCGCCCGTACAGCTCCAGGGCGGTGGACAGCGACTCCTCGGCCGCCGCCACCTCGCCCGTACGCAGCCTGACCTGGCCGAGCTGGAAGCGCGTCCACGCCTCCCCGTGCAGCGACTCGCCCTCCCGGTGCAGGGTGAGCGCGGTGTCCAGCAGGGCGAGGGCGCGGGCCAGGTTGCCCCGGTCGCGTTCGACCGCCGCCAGCGCGTGCAGGGTCCAGGCCCGGTCCTCGGCCTGCGACCGGGAGGCCTGGAGCTCCAGCGCCTCGCCCAGCCGGGCGGCGGCCTCCGTGAGGTTGCCCTGGTGGTGCAGGGTGATGCCCAGCGAGCAGAGGGCCAGGGCCGCGCCCGCGTCGTTGTGCGCCTCCCGGTAGAGGCCCACCACCGAGGAGAGCGTGGTGCGGGCCTTGTCCAGCTCGCCGAGCTGCCGGGCCGCGATCCCCGTACGCCACTGCACGGACCGCTCCAGCAGGCCCTGGTCGACGGAGCGGGTCAGCTCGCTGATCTCGCCGAGGCGGTAGAGGTCCCCGCGCAGCAGGCAGTAGTCGCACAGGGCGCCCAGGAGGTTCAGGACCGTGGACTGGTCGACGCCCTCGGTGTGGCGCAGCGCGGAGGTGATGAAGCTCGACTCGTCGTCCAGCCAGCGCAGCGCCGAGTCCAGCGAGCCGAAGCCGTGCGAGCCGAACTGGCCGGCCCGGGTCGACATCTTCCCGTCGACCATGCGGATCACGGCGTCGGCCAGCTCCGCGTAGTTCGTCAGCAGCCGCTCGTGGGCAGCGGCCCGCTCGGCCGGCTCCTCCTCGTCGAGCAGCCGGGCCAGTGCGAAGCCCCGGACCAGGTCGTGGAGCCGGTAGCGCGATCCCCGTACGTGGGTGAGCAGCCCGGCCCGGGTCAGCTCCTCCAGCCGCCGCCCGGCCTCCTGCTCGTCGGCCGCCAGCAGGGCCGCGGCCGCCGCCGCACCGAGGCTGGCCCGGCCCGCCAGCGCGAGCCGCCGCAGCAGCCGGCGGGCCGCCTCGCCCTGGTCGGTGTAGCGCAGCCACAGGGCCCGGTCCACCGGGGAGACCGGCCCGTACGCCCGTAGATCCTCCGCGAGCGCACTGCGCGTACGGGCCCCGAGCGCGGAGCCGGCCACCCGCAGGGCCAGCGGCAGCCCGCCGCACAGCTCCACGACGGCGTCGGTGGCCGGGTAGTCGTACGGCCCCGCCTCCTCGCCCTCGGCCGCCTCACGCAGCAGCTCCTCGGCGCCCGCCGCCTCCAGCGGACCGACCGCCAGGTGGTGCACCCAGGCCGGGGTGGACTCCGGCAGCTCCAGGGGCTCCCGGGCGGTGACGATGACCAGGCTGTCGGAGCGCTCCGGGATGAGGGTGCGCACCTGCTCGGCGTCGGTCGCGTCGTCGAGGACGACGGTGACCGGGGTGCCGGTGAGGTGCTGGTGGTACAGCTCGCCCAGACGCCGCACGTGCTGCTCGGCCGCGGCCCTTCCGTACGTTCGTGCCTGTGCCTGTGCCTGTGCCTGTGCCTGCGTCTGCTTCTGCTTCTGCGACTGAGACTGCGAGTGCTTCTGGGCCTGCGCCTGCGACTGCGCCGGGCCGGGGGCACCGGGAGCGCCGGGTCCGGTGAGGGTGCCGGGCGTGGCTCCGTCGCGGCGGCCGGGGGCTTCGGGGGCTCCGGGCGTGGCCCCGTCACGGAAGAGGAGCTGCTCGCGCGGGGCGCCCAGCCGGTTGAGGAGGTGCAGCAGGGCGTCCCGGGTCGGCAACGGGCTCTCCCCGCTGACCTGGCCCCGCAGGTCGACCACGCAGGCGCCCCGGAACTGGTCCTTCAGCGCGTGCGCCGCCCGCACCGCGAGCGTGGTGCGCCCGGAACCCGGCTCACCGTGCAGGACGACGACGGTCGGCCGCGTCCGCGTGGAGGCGCGGGCGGCGTTCACCCACTGGGCGATCTGCGCCAGTTCGGCCCGACGCCCGGTGAACGGCCCCCCGGCGTCGGGCAGATGGCCGAAGGACTGCTCCAGCGCGACCCGGGTCCGGGCCGCCGCACTGCGGTCGCCGCCGCGCAACTGCCGTACCACCGGGGCGCTCCGCTTCTTCGTGGAGCGGGCGGCGGGGGCCAGCATGCGCTGCTGGTCCAGGTACGGGCGGATGCCCCGTACCTCCAGCGCGGTCAGCCACTGGAGGCGCAACTGCTCGGCCCCGCCCGGCTGTCCGGCCGCCCCGGCGCGGCGGTGGGCGGCGGGCCAGTGCGAGGCGGTGGCCTTCGCCACGGTCGTCGCGGCGCCGGCCACCGCGACGACCGCGCCCGCACCGAGGGCGGGGCCGGTGGCCGTGCCGAACGCCAGGTCCGCCCCGAACGCGGCGACGGCGGCAACCCCGGTCACCAGCAGGGGAGTTCCCAGGGTCTCTTTGGTGAGCCGGTCCGACAGGGGCCTCTCCCCGGCCGCCGCCGCGTCGAGCGCCTGCGTGTACGCGGCGTACTCCTCACGCGCCCCCGCCGCGATGGTGTCGAGCGCGGCCGTGGCCCGTGCCATCAGCACCCCGGAGTCCGCCCGGCCGCCCGACCGCCGCACCTCCTCCTCCACGGCGCGCGCCAACAGCCTGGTCGCCTCCGCCCGATGGCCGTCCCGCATGTGTGTCCCCCTCCGAGAGCCGCGTACCAAGCACCTGGCGCCCGGAGGTCAGTGGCCGGGCGTCAGGGTCAAGTGTCCTGCGTACGGGGCTTTCGCGCGAGGGCCGCCGAGCAGGAACCGTCCTCCGGGTCTTTCACGCGAGGGCTGCCGAGTAGGAACCGTCCTCGGGGCTCACCCGGCGATATCGGCGCGAGGGTCGCCGAGTAGGAACCGTCCTCCGGGGCTTTCACGCGAGGGCCGCCGAGTAGGAACCGTCCCCGTGGCTCACCCGGCGATATCGCCGCCACCCGGCGACGACAGCCCCACGGCGGCGCGCATCCGCCCCTCCTCATCGGCCCCGTCACCCTCGCCGGTGCTCACCATCCGCTCCCGGAACTCCTGCTCGCTACGGGCGTTCGACACCGCGCGCATCTTCGCCGACAGCGCGTCGAGCCGGTCCGCGAACGCCTTCGCGGGGCCGAGCGCGCCGGCCGGGAGCCCGTCCGCCTCCCGCAGCAGCCGCGCCGACTCCGCCTCTCCGTCGGCCATCCGGCCGGCCCAGGCGGTCGCCCCCGCGAGGTTCTTCCCGGGCCCCTCGCCGGGCTGGCTCGCCCGCGCCTCACTGGCGGGCCGCAGGGCCGTGAGGTACGCCAACTGCCCGGCGTCCCAGTCGTCCGCGTCCTGCCGCAGTGACGTCTCCAGCAGCCCGTCCGGAGGGCCGATCCAGCACAGCACCGTACGGTTGCCGAGCGTCCAGCCGGTCGCGTCCGGGTGGTAGAAGAACAACTGCACCCGGGGCAGCGCGCTGCTGTCCAGTGCGAAGTCGTGCAGCAGCGGCGCACAGCTCCGGTACGCCGACGACGCGATGGCCCCGGTGCCCGGGAAGCTGCCGCCCTTCAGCTGGAACGAGCCGTACACCTCACCCTGGTGGGGCTCGTCGCACTCCACGACCTCGGCCGAGAGGTCCTTCAGCCGCGGGTCGGCCTGGGTCGGCACCCCCGCCCCGGGAGTGAAGCAGTCCCCCACCCGCAGCCCGAACAGCGTGCCCGCCTGCGCCTCCTGGGACCCGTCGACCGTCCACGTCGTGAACCGCGCCCCGCCGACCACCGCCAGCAGCACCGACAGGGCGACCACGGCCCCGCCCACAGAGGTCCCGGCGACGGCCAGCCCCTTGCCGCGCTTGCCGTTACGGGGAATCCGCACCAGCGCGACGACCCCGAGGACCAGCCCCACCGGCGCGAGGCAGACGAGCAGCGAGAGGACGAGGGAGGCCACGGCCATCGCGCTGAGCGGCGGGTGCACCACCGGCTGCCAGGGTCCGGGCGGAGGCGGCGGCCCGTACGAGCCCGGTACCGCCGGCCCGGGAGGCGGCGGGCCGTAGGGACCGTACGAGGGAGGCCCCGGGGGCGGGGGAGTCACCGGCGGTATGTGGGAAGGCGGAGGCGGCGGCGGCACGGTCATGGCCCTGTGCCCTTTCGTCAGTCGTGATCAGCGCAGGAGTCCGTGTGGGGCCGGGTTGCCCGCACGGTAGCACCGCCCGCGCCAACGCCCCCTGCCCGCCCACACTCCCCCTGCACTCCCTCCCACCTGGCCTTCCGCCAGCCCCGCTCCACTCCGTGGCGCGGGCCTCCCGGCGGGGTCACGGAGAGGTCAGGACCGGACCGGTGTGCCGGGGCGGATGTCGTACGCCTTCTGGACCAGGCCGGGGCGCTGCCCGTCGTTGAGCTGCCGGTCCCACTGCGCGTCGACCTGTTCGCGGGCCTGCGGCTCCATCTCGGCGGGCAGCAGGTTCCGGTAGCGGCGCTCCTCGCCCAGCAGGACCTCGACGGTCTTCCGGTAGACCGGTTCGGGGTCGTACTGCTCATGCGGGAAGGCGAGTTCGGCGTAGTCGAAGAGGCGGTCGGCGGGGTCGTCGCGCCATTCCTTCCACGTCTCGAACATGGTGTCGTTGAAGCCGGTGAGGAAGGGGCCCGGGTTGATCGTGGCCACCGTGACTCCGAACTCGGCGAGTTCCTGGTCGAGAGCGTCGGCGAAGGCCTCCACGGCGTGTTTGGAGGCCGCGTAGGCGCCGGTGAACGGGTCGACGGTGAGGCCGGCGACCGACGACATGAACACGATGCGTCCGCTGCGGCGGGCCGCCATCCGGCGGGCGATGCCCTGGGTGAGCAGCACGGGCCCGAAGACGTTCACCTCGAACTGGCGCCGCAACCGCTCCTCGGGGATGTCGGCGGTGGCGCCGCCCTCCGACACGCCGGCGTTGTTGAGGAGGACGTCGACGTCCCAGGCCCAGGCCTTCTCGCGGTCGCCGGGGTCGGTGACGTCGAGCTTCTCCACCCGCAGCCCGACGCCCCGCTCCCGCGCCTCGGCCCGCACCGCACTGACCTGGGCGATGATCTCGACACCCGCGATCACCTCGTGCCCGGCCCCGGCGAGCCGCAACGCGACCTCCTTGCCGAAGCCGCTGCCCGCACCGGTGATGAGGATCGGTCCTGCCATGTCTTCACACCTTTCCCAGATACTGCCCGGCGGGTACGCGTACGCGTCAGCGCCACGTTAGGCCGGTGCGCCCCGGGGCGCCTGCGGGCGAGGCCACTCGGGGGCGCGGCTGTGGGCAGGTACCTGACCTGGGGGCCTGCGGAAAGACGGAGGCCGCGTGCGAGTACGCTCCGGTGCGGCGGAGCCGTGAGCACGCATGAGCCCCGGCCTGCTGATCGGCTCCTGCTGGGCCGGCAGGGGGCGTGACGCCGGCCGGGCCCTCAAGGGCCTCCGGCGCTCTCCGGTTCTCGAACCCTCGATTCCCTTCCCCCGAACCTCGAAAGTGCAGAAAGCCCCATGCGATACGGCCGAGTCACCGGGGGCCGCGTGCTGCGCCGCCGTTCCTTCCGCGTGCTCTCCCTGGGTGTGCTGGCCCTTTTCGCAGGCGGCGCCGCCATCGGATTCGCCGACGGCCTCAACGGCAACCGGGACGGCCTGATGGCGGCGGCGCTGCTGCTCACCCTGGGCTCCCTCTGCTACCGCGTCACCCACTCCCGCATCCACGCCGACGAGACCTCGCTCACCGTCGTCAACCCGCTCTTCGGCTACGAGGTCCCCTACGCCGCCGTGCAGCGCATCGGGGCCAACCCGTCCGGCAGCCTGATCGTGCTGCCCAAGGAGTCCGCCGCGGACACCGAGGACGAAGGCTACCTGGCGGTCGGGTTCGCCGGCTCCCTCCTCGACCGCGCCTTCGGGACGACGGACAAGGCGGTCGCCGAACTGAAGAAGCACCGCACCAAGGGCCGCAAACTACCCGGCGCGGACGGCCCCGTGCGGCGCGTCCTGGTGGCCGACATCGTCGCGGACGGAATGCTCGTGGTGGCCGCCGGATGCGCGGCGGCGTCCCTGGCCGTGGGCTGACGCGGGGCAAACCGCCGTCCCTGTAGCCCTTGGTGGCGGGGTCCAGAACGTAGGTGTAGACGATCGGGACCCCGGTGGCGCCCTGCTCGACCCGCCAGTAGAAGGGGATGCCGACCTTGGCGTACTGGTCCACCTTCACGATCCGGCCGGTGGTCTCCGAGCCGGGCGACACGACCTCGACGACCAGGAGCACGTGCTCGGGGCGGGTGGGCGTGAGGTCGATGGTCTCCGCCCGGTACACGGTGACGTCCGGGCGGCGGTTGGTGAGGGGAACGTCCTGGAGGCGGACGTCGAAGTCGGTGTCGGCGTTCCAGTCCGGGCCCGCGGCGGCGTCCAGTGCGTTGGCCAGGATCCGGGCCAGCCGGTTGTGCCGCTTGGAGGTCCTCGGGCTCACGACGACCATCCCGTCCACGACCTCGATGCCGGCGCACTGCTCCTCGGACCAGGAGTCGTACTGCTCCGCGCTGATCTGGGTGTGCATCTACGCGAGCGCCGCCACCATCTCGGCGGTCATGGTGTGCCTCCTTCGAGGAGTTTCCACGGTTTCCGGCGTTGCTGGGCTCAGCCGACTGTCCTGCGGTCCCGGGGACCCGCCTCAGAGAGGGAGCGGTCTCCGGCCCGGCCGGTTTGCCCGAGTGAGGCGGAGTCCGTGCGCTCTCCCTGACCGGGCCGGGCCCGCTGAGAGGCTGGGTCGTATGAACCGGTTGGGTGGTGTGACCTCGCCGTATCTGCTTCAGCATGCTGACAATCCCGTCGACTGGTGGCCCTGGGGAGCGGACGCCTTCGAGGAGGCCCGGCGGCGCGATGTGCCCGTTCTGCTGTCGGTCGGCTACTCCGCGTGCCACTGATGCCAGTGAACTCGCGAACCCATTAGCTGGGGCCGTGCTCACACTTCTTTGATGGTCACGCGCTTCCCGCAGAGCTTCGACCAATCGTCACGGTCGGAAGTCAGGACGATCACGGGGCCCGGGACACGGAGCGCGAGCGCGGCAACGAGGGCGTCGATCGCGTACTTGTGCCCGTGCAGCCCGCCTGCGTCCCGAAGCAGCGCCACTGCGGTCAGGGAGTCCTCCTGGCTGACCGGTTCCACCTGCAGCCGGGAGAGCACCCACTTCAAGCGCGCAAGACCGGTCTTCCCCTGCACAGCTTCGACAATGGTGAGCGCGGACACGAGGACAGGGGCCCCGGCCCGCCGGGAGGCCTCGATACGAGCCGCCATCCCGCGGTCGTTGCGCAGGAGCAGAGAGAGCGCCTCGGCGTCGAGAACCAGCGAGCGGGCCGGACGCTCCTTCACGCAGCGCCCCGTTCGACGCCGTCGGCGTTCTCTTCTCCGAACAGCTCGCGACGAGCGGCTTCGACCTCCTGCTCCGTGAGCGCGCCGTGCTCTTCCTCATGGGCCGCGACGATCTCGGCGAGCCCGTCCATGGCGAGCTGATGCCGGACAGCCTCGGTGATGTAGCTGGACAAGCCGCGACGGCCGCTTCGGGAGCGGAGCTCGCTGACCAGCTCGGTGGGCATGGACACGGAGATGTTCTCGGTGGTCCCGGCTCGGGTCGGCTTCATCTTCAAAGTGTAGGACAGGCTCTATTACACCGCGAGGGCTTCACCGAACCACATCTGCGGCGAGAAGCGGCTGCGGCGCTTCACCTACGGCTTTCGCGCGAGCATCGGATCGGGCCGTCAGTGCTTGAAGTACCGATTTGCGAGCATGGACCGTTACTTCCGCGATTCAGATCCTATGAGGGTGGCAGCTTCTCGAAACAGACTGCTCGCCCGAGCGGTTCTACTCGGGTGACGGGACGTGGCAACTCATCCCCGGCTTTCGCGCACGGCTTCGCAGCGTCCGGATTCGGATACCCGCTCGGACGCAGGTGCGTGCGTGCGGCTCTTGCGGGCCGGAGTGATGACCTGCTTTTCATGATCGGGAGCTCCCGGCTAGGCTCGACCAACCGCACTTCGATTCAGCACGACAGGTTCTGGGAGATGACGTGGGCGCTGCACGGGCCTGGATGGTACGCGCCGGAGCGGATGGCGAGCGGGAGGACGCCTCCATCTCTGAGAGCTTGACGATCGCGGGCTGGCCCGAGGTCGGTGACCTCACAGGCTGTATGACACCGGGAGACCTCGAAGCCGCGCTCGCCGAGGCGTACCCCCGTGAGAACCCTCGCGTCCTCGGTAACTGGCGCGGGCAACTGTGGCGTTTTCGCGCCGTCATGTCGCCTGGGGATCTGATCGTCCTGCCACTCAAGGCGGGCGCCATCGCCATCGGACACCTCACGGGCGATTACCAGTTCCGTGCGGAGGCTGCTCCGGGACTCCGGCATGTACGCACTGTCACCTGGAAGCGCACGGATGTACCGCGTACGGAGCTCCGTGCTGACCTGCGTGCGACGCTTGGCTCCCTGCTCACAGTGAGCGAGTTGCGCCGTCTTGACGCCGTGAAGCGTCTCACCATGCTTGCGGCGGGGGGATCCGATCCGGGAAACCCTGACGCCCCAGCTGACCTGCGACTGTTGGAGGGACCTGCCCAGTTGGCCGAGAAGGTCGCCGAAGCGCCGGCGGGCAAACCAGTCGCATTGGCCGTACGTGACCTGCTCAGCATCTGGGACTTCGTGAGCCGCTCAGGCAAGGCGACCGCCACCATTCGCCGGGATCTGGACGAGCTCGGTCTCGCGGTCGTCCCTCCCATCACCGAGGTTCCGTCGATCGACCACATCGTTCGCGTTGTCCCCATCGGCCTGGCTCCGGAAGCTGAACGGCAGTCGTTGGGCGAAGAGACCGCCAACCTGGAACTGGAGCCGGAGGAAGGAGATGACTCCGCGGAGGATCTCCTGGTCGACGAGGATCCTGGCTCCTCGGACATCGGTGACGCCAGCGTGACCGATGATGGAGCCGACGAGGGTGAGAGAGGCGACGATGACGAGGAGTTGGCTCGTCCGGCGCCTGTGCTGGTGACCGTGGGAAGGCTGCCCTCGGCACGCAGTGAGCTGAAGACCGTCAGGCTGACCGAACCGCTCAGCAGAGCTGTGGAACTTCTGTCCGAGAACACGTACGACCAGCTCCCGGTCCTCGACGACGACGGTCACTTGCGCGGCTCCATCACCTGGCGGGAAATCGGTGCGACCAACCGCCCTGCCACCGCGCTGGTCAGAGACGCTGCCGTATTGAAGGTTCGGTCAATACGCACCGACGAGCCAATGGTGGACTGCCTGGCCGATGTAGCCGACCACGGCTGCGTTTTCGTGGTCAATCCCGACGGCAGCCTCTCTGGGATTGTGACGGGCCACGACCTGGCCCACAGATTCGAGCAGGAGCTGCGCCCCTACGCCCTCATCCAAGAGCTGGAACTGCGCCTGCGCCGAGCGCTCAGGAAGGCTTTGATGCTGGTGAAGGAGATTCATGGTGAGTACGGCCTCCCCGGCGATCCCGCAAGAATCGTCAAGCTCGCCAATCAGGGCATGAACTTCTCGGACTACATCACCTTGCTCAAGCGGGATGACGTATGGCAGGCCACGGGTTGGCAGTTCCCGCAGCAGAGCTTCGCCGAACGCATGGACCGAGTGCGAAAAATCCGTAACGAGACCATGCATTTCCACACGAGTGACGATGACCGCATCAGTGCGGTAAAGGAGATTCAAGTCGCTCTGCAGATGCTCAAAACTGTTCAGCCGCAAGCCTGAGGACATGGCAGGTCCGGTGCTGGCGCAGCCTGGCCTGCTGTTCCGGGATGACGAGCCGTCCGACTGAGCGGGACGTCGTCGGGGCTCGTGCCGTTCTCGCAGGTCGCATCCGGCGCTGTGAGAGGCTGGATCGTATGAACCGGTTGGCTGGTGTGACCTCGCCGTATCTGCTTCAGCATGCTGACAATCCCGTCGACTGGTGGCCCTGGGGAGCGGACGCCTTCGAGGAGGCCCGGCGGCGTGATGTGCCCGTGCTGCTGTCGGTCGGCTACTCCGCGTGCCACTGGTGCCACGTCATGGCGCACGAGTCCTTCGAGGACGAGACCGTCGCCGCCTACCTCAACGAGCGCTTCGTGGCCGTGAAGGTCGACCGGGAGGAGCGGCCCGACGTCGACGCCGTCTACATGGAGGCCGTCCAGGCGGCCACCGGGCACGGTGGGTGGCCGATGACCGTCTTCCTCACGCCCGATGCCGAACCCTTCTACTTCGGGACCTACTTCCCGCCCGAGCCCCGGCACGGTTCGCCCTCCTTCCAGCAGGTGCTCGAAGGCGTGAGTGCCGCGTGGAACGACCGGCGTGAGGAGGTCGCCGAGGTCGCCGAGCGGATCGTCGCCGACCTCGCCGGGCGGTCGCTGGCCCATGGCGGCGACGGGGTTCCGGGGGAGCCGGAGATCGCGCAGGCGCTGCTCGGGCTGACCCGGGAGTACGACGAGCAGCACGGCGGGTTCGGGGGCGCGCCCAAGTTCCCGCCGTCCATGGCGGTCGAGTTCCTGCTGCGGCATTACGCCCGTACCGGGTCCGAGGGGGCCCTCCAGATGGCCGCCGACACCTGCTCGGCGATGGCCCGGGGCGGGATCTACGACCAGCTCGGCGGTGGGTTCGCGCGCTACTCCGTGGACCGGGAGTGGGTGGTCCCGCACTTCGAGAAGATGCTGTACGACAACGCGCTGCTGTGCCGTGTGTACGCCCACCTGTGGCGTACCACCGGGTCGGCCGAGGCGCGGCGGATCGCCCTGGAGACCGCCGACTTCATGGTGGGGGAGCTGCGGACCGCCGAAGGCGGCTTCGCCTCCGCGCTCGACGCGGACAGCGAGGACGCGGACGGCAAGCACGTCGAGGGCGCCTTCTACGTGTGGACGCCCGCGCAGCTGCGCGAGGTGCTCGGCGAGGAGGACGGCGCCTTCGCCGCCGCCTACTTCGGCGTCACCGAGGAGGGCACCTTCGAGGAAGGCGCCTCCGTGCTCCAGCTCCCCGGTGAGGCCCGCCCGGTGGACGCCGGGCGCGTCGCTGACGTACGGGCCCGGCTGCTGGCGGCACGTGGGGAGCGGCCGCGTCCGGGGCGCGACGACAAGGTGGTCGCCGCCTGGAACGGGCTCGCCATCGCCGCCCTCGCCGAGACCGGCGCCTACTTCGACCGGCCCGACCTCGTCGAGCGTGCCACCGAGGCCGCCGACCTGCTGGTCCGGGTCCACCTGGGCGAGGTGGCCCGGCTGGCCCGTACCTCCAAGGACGGGCGCGTGGGCGACAACGCCGGGGTGCTGGAGGACTACGGCGATGTCGCCGAGGGCTTCCTCGCGCTGGCCGCCGTCACCGGCGAGGGCGCGTGGCTGGAGTTCGCCGGGTTCCTGCTGGACATCGTGCTGGAGCAGTTCACCGGGGAGGGCGGGCAGCTCTACGACACCGCCCACGACGCCGAGAAGCTGATCCGCCGCCCCCAGGATCCCACCGACAGCGCCACCCCGGCCGGCTGGACGGCGGCGGCCGGCGCGCTCCTGACGTACGCCGCGTACACCGGCTCGGAGCCCCACCGCACCGCCGCCGAGGGCGCACTCGGCGTGGTGAAGGCGCTGGCCCCGCGCGCCCCGCGCTTCACCGGCTGGGGGCTCGCGGTCGCCGAGGCGCTGCTGGACGGGCCCCGCGAGGTCGCCGTGGCCGGACCGGTCGGCGGTGATCTGCACCGTACGGCGTTGCTGGGCCGGGCGCCGGGTGCCGTCGTCGCGGCGGGCGAGGGTCCGGGCGCGGGGGCCGAGTTCCCGCTGCTGGCGGACCGGCCGCTGGTGGGTGGCGTACCGACCGCGTATGTCTGCCGGCACTTCGTCTGCGACGCGCCGACGACGGATGCGGCCGAGCTGGCGGCGAAGCTGGGCGGCTGGGGCGGCTGAGGCGGCTGAGGACGTGGAGGATGCGGAGGCCGCGGAGGACGCGTGAGGGGTCGGGCGCTGGAAACCGTCGGTTGCGGACGGCCCCTTACGCGTATCCGTACCCGTACCTTCACGCGTACCCGTACCTTCACTCGTACTCGTGTCCGTTCCCGTACCCGTGCCTGTGTCCGTACGTGTCCGTACGTGCGTGGAGGACGGGGGACGGTCCTCAGCGCGTGGAGGTCTCGGCGGCGGACAGCATGTTCTCGATGAGGTCGGCAGCGCGCGGGGTGCCGCCCTCGGCACGGGCGGCGGTCTGCAACTGCCGGGACCGGTCTGCCCGTTCCGGGTCCGTGACCAGGTCGCTCAGTGCCGCGCGCAGGGTCTCGGCGGTGGCGTCGGCGGTGTCCACGCGGCGGGCGACGTCGAGTTCCACGAGGCGGTCGGCGTTCATGAACTGCTCGGCCCCCTGCGGAACCGCGATCATGGGAACGCCGGCGAGGAGCCCTTCGCCGCAGCCGCCCATCCCGGCGTGGGTCACGAAGGCGTCGGCCTGTTCCAGGATCGCCCGCTGCGGGACCCAGGAGTGCACTTCGACGTTGGGCGGGACGGTGCCGAGCTCCTCGGGGTCGGTGTACTTGCCGATCTGGAGTACGACGTGCCGGCCGGGCAGGTCGCCGAAGGCGGCGATGCACTGGCGGTAGAACGCGGGCTGGTGGGTGTAGGCCGAGCCGAGCGAGACCAGCAGCACGTTGTCCGCGCCCGCCGGTCGGGTCCAGCCCTCCGCGTCCGCCGGGGTGTCGAAGCAGGGGCCGACGAAGGTCACCGTGCCGGTGTCGACCCGGTCGGCGTGCGGCTGCATCGCTCGCGGGATCAGGGCGAGGGCCCGGTCGGGCGGGCCGGAGAACGTGTCCACGTCCGTGGTGGTCGCACCGCAGCCGGCGAGCCACCGCGCGAACCTCTCCTGGTAGGCGTCGGCGCCCGGCAGCTTCCGCAGATGCGCCGCGACCTCCTCATCGTACCCGTCCCAGCCGACGAACGTCGGGGAGAGCTGCACGAGGGGGCGGCCCTGCGCCTCGGCGAGGGCGCGCGCGGCGTAGGCGCCGATGTCGTAGAGGTACAGGTCGGCCGGATCGTCGTCGTAGGCGGCGCGCAGCTGCGGGAGCGCCTGGACGGCGTCGTCGAGGAAGAGGCTCGCCGCGGCGATGGGGTCGGCGGGCCAGTCGTTGTCCGCGACGGGCAGCGTGGAGGTGCACGGCACCAGCTCCGCGCCGGTGGACTCGATCCGGTCGGCCACGAACGGGTCGTTGGCGTACGTGACCCGGTGCCCGCGCGCCACCAGCTCACGGATGAGCCCGAGGCTGGGCAGGACGTGGCTGACGATGGGGACGCCGACCATGGCGATGTGGGCGCGGCGAGGGGGCATGGGCGTCACTCGTTTCGGGTGCGGAGCGGGGGAGGGGCGGGGCGGAGGCGGGCGGGGGAGGGATAGGGACGGGACGGCTTAGGGGCGGCTGAGGAGCGGAGAGGGGACGCGCGGAGCGTGCGCAGGGGCGGGTGCCGGCGGTGTGGCGGGGTGGCGCGGTGTCAGGGCCGGCCGGCCTGCGCGGCTGCCTCCTCCAGGTCGGCGACGGTGCCCGACATGATCGTCCGTACGTGCCGGGTGATGTGCCGCACGGGCCAGTCCCACCACGCCACGGCCAGGAGCCGGGCGATGTCCGCGGCCTCGTAGCGGGTGCGGATGAGCCGGGCGGGGTTGCCGCCGACGATGCCGTAGTCGGGGACGTCGGCGGTGACTACGGAGCCGGCGCCGATGATCGCGCCGTGGCCGATGCGTACGCCGGGCATGACCGTGGCGCCGTGGCCGAACCACACGTCGTTGCCGACGACCGTGTCGCCCCGGCCGGGCAGACCGGTGATCAGGTCGAAGTGCTCCGCCCAGGAGCCCCCCATGGTGGGGAACGGGAAGGTGGACGGGCCGTCCATGCGGTGGTTGGCGCCGTTCATGATGAACCGGGTGCCCGTCCCCAGCGCACAGAACTTGCCGATGACGAGCCGCTCGGGGCCGTAGTGGTAGAGCACGTTGCGCGTCTCGAACGCGGTCGGGTCGTCCGGATCGTCGTAGTACGAGAAGTCACCGACCTCGATCAGCGGCGACTTCACCAACGGCCTGAGCAGGACCACGCGCGGGTGCTCGGGCATCGGGTGGAGCACGGTGGGGTCGGCGGGAACAGGCGGCATCGTGGAGGCGGTTCCTCTCTCGTGGGCCTATGGCGACAACCGTCGCGTTAAGATGCTGGCACAGCCCAGCCCCCTCGATCAACCGGATACCGGATCACCGATGACCGACACATCAGCCTCGACGTCGGACCGCCGTCCGGGCGGCCGCACCGCCCGCGTCCGTGCCCAGGTCCTCGACGCGGTCCGCGCCGAACTCGCCGAAGGCGGGCACGAAGGGCTCACGATGGAGGGTGTCGCCACGCGGGCCGGGGTGCACCGCGCCACGGTCTACCGGCGCTGGCGCGATGTCGGCGGCCTGCTCGTCGACGTCATCGACGCCGCTGGCGAGATCGACTGGCAGCCGCCGGACACCGGCTCGCTGCGCGGCGACCTGACGGCCCTCAACCAGGAGATCCAGGAGTTGTTGGTCGTGCAGCCGTCGCTCGCGGTCGCCCTGATGGCCGCCTCGTTCCACTCCGAACAGGCCGCACGGGCCCAGACGCGGCTGTGGGCCGACCGGTACGCCCAGTGCGAAGTTCTCGTCGAGCGCGCCATCGAGCGCGGCGAACTCCCCGCGCCTCCGGCCGCGTCCCCGCCTGCATCCGCATCCGCATCCGCGCCCATGCCCATGCCCGCGCCCATGCCCATGCCCGCGCCCATGCCCATGCCCGCGCCCATGCCCATGCCCGCGCCCATGCCCATGCCCGCGCCCATGCCCACGCCCACGCCCATGCCCATGCCCACGCCCGCCCCCGCACCGCACACGGACGCGCGGAGTCTGCTGATCGCCGCCACGGCGCCGATCTACCACCAGCTGGTGCTCCTGCGCGCCGACCCCGACCCGGACCTGCCGGAACGGGCCGCGGAGGCGGCCGTCCTGGCGGCTGCCGCGGGCGCCTTCTCCGTCCGCCGGGAGGAGGAAGGGGAGGGCGGGTGATCGAGGAGGTGGAGGGGGCGAACGCCCGGACTCGATGCGGCGTGGCGCGGTGCGGCGCGGTGCGGTGCGGCGCGGTGCGGTGCGGCGCGGCGCGGTGCGGTGCGGCGGTCGGCCACCGGCCCTGTTCCCGTACC
>NZ_JBEYKR010000159.1:0-15929 GCF_040703535.1 Streptomyces sp. NPDC007346 | reverse complement strand
ACGTTGCGCCCGAACCACTCGATCTGGTCGGCATAGATGTTCGGGGTGGAAACTTCCACGGTGGCTGGCAGGTTGAGGATCACCTTGTGTTCGGGTGCCCGTACCGGTCACCACGAGGATGGTCATGTCAGCCCTCCCGAGCCGCGGCACACACGGCCCGGCAGATCCGTCGTACGTCGTCGTCCCCGGTGACGTACGGCGGCATCGTGTACACCAGGTCGCGGAACGGCCGCAGCCACACGCCCTCGCGCACGGCCGCCCGGGTCGCCGCCGCCATGTCCACCTCGTGGTCGAGCTGGACGACCCCGATCGCCCCCAGGACACGTACGTCCACGACCCCGGCGACGTCCGAGGCGGGGGCCAGACCGGAGCGCAGCCCCGCACCGATCCGCGCCACCTCGCCCTCCCAGTCCTGCCCGAGCAGCAGGTCCACCGAGGCGGAGGCGATCGAGGCGGCCAGCGGGTTGCCCATGAACGTCGGGCCGTGCGCCAGCACCGGTACCTCGCCGCGCGAGATGCCCTCGGCCACCCGCGAGGTGCACAGCGTCGCCGCCATCGTCAGATAGCCGCCGGTCAGCGCCTTGCCGACACACATGACGTCCGGCGAGACACCGGCGTGAGCGGCGGCGAACAGCTTGCCCGTACGCCCGAAACCGGTCGCGATCTCGTCGAACACCAGCAGGACGTCCAGCTCGTCGCAGGCCTCGCGCAGCACCCGCAGATAGGCGGGGGAGTGGAACCGCATCCCGCCCGCCCCCTGCACCACCGGCTCCACGATCACCGCGGCCAGCTCGTCGGCGTGACGGGCGATCAGCTCCCGCAGACGGGCCACGTAGGCGGGGTCCGGCTCCGCGTCGAAACCGTCCGGCGGGGCGTCGGCGAAGACCTGCCGGGGCAGCGAGCCCGACCACAGCTCGTGCATCCCGCCCTCCGGGTCGCACACCGACATCGGCTGCCAGGTGTCGCCGTGGTAGCCGCCGCGCCAGGTCAACAGCCGTCGCTTGTCCGGGCGCCCGGCCGAACGCCAGAACTGGAGGCACATCTTGACCGCGACCTCGACCGATACGGAGCCCGAGTCGGCGAGGAACACGTGCTGGAGCGGCTCCGGCGTGATCTCCACCAGCCGGGTCGCCAGCCGGACGGCGGGCTCATGGGTGAGCCCGCCGAACATCACATGGCTCATCCGGTCCAGCTGACCGCGCGCGGCCTCGTTGAGGACCGGGTGGTTGTAGCCGTGCACCGCCGACCACCAGGACGACATGCCGTCCACCAACTCGCGCTGCCCCTCCACGGGTTCGGCGAGACGGAGCCGTACGCCGGAGGCCGACTCCACGATCAGCGGCTCCTGCCGGCCGGGCATCGGGCCGTAGGGGTGCCAGACGTGCGCGCGGTCCAGGGCCCGCAGCTCGTCGGGGGAGTACGGCTTCGGCGCGGCCGGTCCGCAGTGTGCGGCCCCCGGGGCGTACGGCTCGGCCCCGGAGGCGTGCGGCTCGGGGACGTACGGCTCAGGCATTGGGCGCGAGGTCCGTCCCCGCACCGCGCCGGCGGACCGCCACCAGGTCCGTACGCGCCGCGCCGGCCGGGACGCCCTCCGAGGCGTCGACGGGCTCGGGCTCCCCATGGCCGCCGCACGGCCCGCAGCCACCGCCACCAGCGTGCGAACCGCAGCCCGCTCCTTCGGAGGCCTCGTGCGAACCGCAGCCCGCCTGCTCCGGTGCGGCCTGCGACCCGCAGCCCCCGCCGAGCGCGTCGGCCCGGTGGCGCGGCAGCGTCGTCGTGCCCGCGCCCTCCACCTCGAAACCGGCGTCGGCGATCATGTCCAGGTCGGTCTGGCCGGCCTGGCCCTCGCTGGTCAGGTAGTCACCGAGGAAGATCGAGTTCACCAGGTGCAGGGCCAGCGGCTGCATCGAGCGCAGATGCACCTCGCGGCCGCCCGCGAGCCGGACCTCCACGTCGGGGCAGACGAAGCGGACCATGGCGAGGATGCGCAGGCAGCGCTGCGGGGTGAGGTTCCACTCCTTGGCCAGCGGTGTGCCCTCGAACGGGATCAGGAAGTTGACCGGCACCGAGTCCGGGTCCAGGTCGCGCAGCGCGAAGACGACGTCGACCAGGTCCTTGTCGCTCTCGCCCATCCCGGCGATCAGCCCGGAGCACGCCGACAGGCCCGCGGCCTGGGCCTGTTGGACGGTCTCCACCCGGTCCGCGTACGTGTGGGTGGTCGTGATCGCCCCGTACGTCTCCTCGGACGTGTTGAGGTTGTGGTTGTACGCGTCGGCGCCCGCCGAACGCAGCCGGTCGGCCTGTCCGTCGGAGAGCAGACCGAGACAGGCGCAGACCTCGACGTCTTCGTTCTGTTCCTTGATCGCCTCGATGGTCCGGGTGACCCGGTCCACGTCCCGGTCCGTCGGCCCGCGCCCGCTCGCCACCAGGCAGACCCGCTTGGCACCGCCCGCCACCCCGGCGGCCGCGGCCTTGGACGCCTCGTCGGGCTTCAGCCAGGTGTACTTGAGGATCCCGGCCTTGGAGCCGAGCCGCTGCGAGCAGTACGAGCAGTCCTCGGGGCAGAGCCCCGACTTCAGGTTGACCAGGTAGTTGAGTTTGACGCGCCGCCCGAACCACTGGCGGCGTACCTTGCCCGCGGCGGCCACCACGTCGAGCAGGTCGTCGTCGGAGGTCGCCAGCACGGCGAGCGCTTCATCGCGGGTCGGCAGTTCGCGCCGCAGCCCCTTGTCCACCAGCGTGTTCAGCAGGTCCATGAAAGACGATCCTGGCTTACGGCACCACCTCCAGCCAAGGAGGAACCGGACAGGAGACGTGGGCGAGGGTGTGTGTATTGCCACACCCTGACCTGCTGCGCACCCCGCTAGGGTCTGTGAGCTGCCTACAAAAGGGACCGCCCTATGTCCTTCGCCCCGCCCTTCGCCCCGTTCGACTGGATCGACGACGAGGCCCGCCGCCGGGCCGAGGCCGGACTCGTCCGGTCCCTGCGCCCGAGGAGTGCGGAAGCCGGGCTTCTCGACCTCGCGAGCAACGACTACCTGGGCCTCACCCGGCACCCGGAGGTCGTCGCCGCCGCGGCCGGCGCCGCCCACCGCTGGGGCGCGGGCGCGACCGGATCACGGCTGGTCACCGGCTCCACCGCGCTCCACGCCGAACTGGAGCGGGAACTCGCCGACTTCTGCGGCTTCGAGGCGGCCCTCGTCCTCTCCTCCGGTTACGCGGCCAACCTGGCGGCCCTGACGGCACTGTCCGGGCGCGGTTCGCTCATCGTCTCCGACGCCGGCAACCACGCCTCCGTCGTGGACGGCTGCCGGCTCTCCCGTGCACGGACCACGGTCGTCCCGCACGCCGATCCGGACGCGGTCGCCAAGGCGCTCCACGGCCACGGAGGGCGGGCGCTCGCCGTCACCGACTCGGTCTTCTCGGTCGACGGGGACGCGGCACCGCTGACCGCGCTGGCCGAGGTCTGCCGCGCCGCGAACGCCGCCCTCGTCGTGGACGACGCCCACGGCCTCGGCGTCCTCGGCGACGGCGGTCGTGGCGCCCTCGCCGCCGCCGGGCTCGCGGGCGGCGAGGGGACCGTCGCCACGCTCACCCTCTCCAAGTCGCTGGGCAGCCAGGGCGGCGCGGTCCTCGGACCGGCCCGGGTCATCGACCACCTGGTCAACACGGCCCGTACGTTCATCTTCGACACCGGCCTCGCCCCGGCCGCGGCGGGCGGGGCGCTGGGCGCGCTCCGGCTGCTGCGCCGGGAACCGGAACGGGCGGCCAGGGCCCGGGAGGTCGCCACCGCGCTGTACGGGCAGCTCACCGCCGCCGGGCTGACCGCGGTCCGGCCCGACGCGGCGGTCGTCTCCGTCCGGGCCCCCTCCGCGGACGCGGCGGTGGGGTGGACGGCCGACTGCCGCGCGGCCGGGGTCGCGGTGGGCTGCTTCCGCCCGCCGTCGGTGCCGGACGGCGTCTCCCGGCTGCGGCTGACCGCGCGGGCGGACCTCACCGAGGAGCGGATCGGAGCCGCGGTGGCCACGATCGTCGCCACCGCACCCCGGGAGGCCCTGATTCCGCTCGGCTGACCCCGCGCGGCTCAGCTGACCCGGGGAGGCTCAGCTGACCCGCGAGGCTCCCTGACCCCGCGAGGCTCAGCCGACCCCTCGCGGGTCCAGTCCGGCCACGAAGGTGGTCCAGGCCGCCGCGGTGAAGCGCAGCGGCGGCCGTTCCACGTCCTTGGAGTCGCGTACGGCGAGGAGCGCGCCGCCGGGCTCGGGGCCGTAGAGCCGTGCGGCCTCCACGCAGTTGTTCATTCCGGTGGAGCGGCTGCTGCGTCGCCACGGCGGTGGCCCCGCGGTGGAAGGTGACGCGTGCGGTGCGAGACGGTCGGACATGATGCCCCCCTCGGGCAGTCGGACGTCCTAACGAATGCCGCGGCGGATCGCGGCGACGAGCTCCAGCGATTGGTCCGGCGTCAGTGCGTGCGCCTGCAAGGTGCGGAAGGCCGAGCTGTACGCCTCGAGGTCTTCTTTCCGCTCCAGATAGAGGCTACTCGTCAAGTGGTCAAGAACGACCACATCCAGATCAGAAATGTTCGGAAAGGAGAAGATAACGAAAGGGCAGGTGAGTCCGACGTGACCGCCGACGGAGAACGGCAGTAACTGAAGCTCCACATGGGGGAGTTGGGCCACCTGGGTCAGATGGTCCAGCTGATCGCGCATCACCTCGGGCCCGCCCACCCTCCGGTGCAGCACCGCCTCGTCCAGCACGGCGGTGAACCGCAGCGGCGGCTTCGCGCGCAGCACCCTCTGACGGGTCAGCCGCACCTCGACCAGCGAGTCCAGATGGTCCGCGGGCAGGCCGTCCAGCGAGGCGCGGGTCACCGCCCGCGCGTAGCCGGCGGTCTGGAGCAGCCCCGGCACCACCGAGGTCTCCAGGCTCCGCACGGTGTCGGCCTGGGACTCCAGGCTGATGAAGTCGCGGTACTGGGGCGGGATCAGCCCCCGGTAGGCGTGCCACCACCCCGCGCCCCCGCCGCCCGCCGACCCGGCGAGCACTTCGAGCAGGGCGCGCAGCTGTGTGTCGCGCACCGCGTAGGTGTCGAGCAGGCGCGTCACGTCACCGGGGCTGACCCCGCTGGCGCCGGTCTCGATGCGGCTCACCTTCGACTGGTGCCAGCCCAGCAGGCGCGCCGCGTCCCGGCTGGTCAGTCCGGAGGCGTGCCGCAGACTCCGTAACTCCTCGCCGAGCTTCCGTCGTCGGACGACGGGGCCGTGCAGCATCCGGGTCTCCTCGCGCTGTGCGGAACGGAACGGGACGGGTCCGATACGCACCGCAAGGTTCGGGCCCGCAGAGGGGCCAGTGTGCCCTTCGTCCGGGTTGTGTGGGACCCGAATTCACCGCTTCGAGCGACAGATATATGCATATCTTGGTCGAACGTCGTTACAGCGAGCTTCAACAGTGGCAGTCTGGCGCGAAGCACCATCCTGGCCGACTGCCGGTCGGCCGGGGCGCGAAAGGGACGGCGTCGCCATGGCAGACCATCAGGAAGCAACCGTCACCCTGCCGAGCGATCCGGCCTCGGTCTCCTCGGCCCGTAGACATGTGGCCAGGACCTTGGCCGAATGGGGCCTCTCGGAGGACACGGAGCTGGCCGACACCATCCGGCTGATCATCTCCGAACTCGCCACCAACGCGGTCCAGCACACCTTCGGCCAGTCACCCACCTTCACCGTGGAACTGCGTCTCGAACGCGACGAGGTCCTACGCCTGGGCGTGACGGACAGTCACCCCCGGTGGCCTCAACGGCTGCCCGCCGCCGTACGGCAGGACAACGGGCGGGGCCTGATGATCATCCGGTCGCTGGCCAAGGAGTACGGCGGGCGGCTCACGGTCGTCCCGACGGCCGAGGGCGGCAAGACGGTCTGGATCACGCTGCCCTGGGCCGCACCCACCCAGGGCTGACCGCGCGGCTCGGGGACCGGCCGGTCCAGGAGGAGGCGGCCCGGTCCGGGGACGGGACAGCCCCGGTTCGTGGACCGGCCGGCGCCGGTGGCCGCGCCACCCGCGTACCGCCTGAGCGGTACGCGGGCGGCGGCGGCGCGGCGCTCACCGGACCGGGGCGGGAAGCGCCGCCCGTACCGTCCCGGCCGTCCCTGCCGCCCGCAAGGGAAGAGCGTCCGGTCGGTGGGTCAGCGGACCCGTCCGTACCAGACGCTCTTGGACCAGATTTTCGCCAGTCGTACCACGTCCCCTGTTTTGGGGGAGTGCCAGATCTTCCCGGACCCGGCGTAGATGCCCACGTGGTAGACGCTGCGCCCGGAATGGAAGAAGACCAGGTCGCCGGGTTTCCGCTTCGACGCGGTGATACGGGTGGTCTTGTTGTACTGCTGCTGTGCCGTGCGGGGAAGCTTCTTCCCGGCCTTCTTGAACGAGTAGAGAGTCAGCCCGGAACAGTCGAAACGGCTGGGGCCGGCGGCCCCGTACTTGTAAGGAGCCCCCTTCTTCGACGCGGCGACCTTCAGCGCCTTCGCCGAATGGGTGGCGGCCTCGGCGTCGTTGACCAGGCCTGGCGCCAGCATCGAGGAGGTAACGGCAAGGGTGAGTACGGAAGCCGTACCGACCCGGGTGAGCAGAGACGGGACATGAACCTGCGCAGACATGCGCAACCCTTCGTCAGCCGCCTGTGAAGGATGACCTGTCGGGTTCGGGCTGGCGAAGTTGCCCGGCCGCGTGGAGCGGCTTCACCCCGAGGGCTTCCCGGTCTCCCGGTCGGCCCGTTGTACTCGGGTCCTCCACTCCTGCCGATCCACTCCTGTCGACCAGTCATCCGGGAGGCGGCAGGACTCGGCGTCCACCCGGACCGCCCCGCCGCGGTGGCGGGGGCTTGTCGTCCCAGGGATCTTGACTCACCAAGTGCCGGATTTCCGAGTTGAAACGGCGATTTGTGAGTCTCCTCACCACTGACCCGTTCGGGTGGACAGAGCGCATTCGCGCCCGCCGACGAGCCGGGCGCACACCCTCGTACCAGCGACGAAAGGGCGCATTTCGAGTACGGCCCACGCGCGGAACGCAAGTTGGGCCGTCGCTCGCGCGGGTGATCTCCTACGCCGAACGAGCGAGGAAAACCGATCGCCGGACCGGGCGTGTCGCACGGCGTGGTGACCGGCCCGCTCCCGTAATGCGCTCCGGGCGCGTGGAGCGGCTCGGTCCCGGTCCGGCGGCAGGGCGACCCGGCCCGCCCGACGCTCGTGGCCTCAGCGGGCCAGGGAGAGGCCCGCGAGCTCCAGGCACGCGGCGACCGACGCCGTCTCCGCCTCGTCCAGTCGGCGCATCGGCGGGCTCATCACATTGGTGTCGATGATCCCGCGCAGCATCAGGGCCGTCTTGAACGCGCCGAGGCCCGCGGCCGTGGCCGAAGCCGTGCCGGGACGGGCCGCACGGACGATGTCGAACAGGCCGACGAGCCGGTCCTGTTCGGCCCTGGCGGCGGCCCAGTCACCGCGTACGGCGGCCTCGTGCAGCCGCACGTAGCCGTGCGGGTCCACGTTGCCCAGGCCGGGTACGGAACCGTCGGCGCCGCTCAGCATCATCGCGTCGACCACCAGCTCATGGCCGGTCAGGACGGAGAACCCGGACAGGTCGCGGGCCCCGATGACCAGCCGGCGGAAGGAGCCGTCGTCCCCGCTGGAGTCCTTGACCCCCGCGAGCACCCCGTCCGCCGCGAGCGGCAGCAGGAGTTCCGGGTCCAGCTTGCTGTGCACGCAGACCGGCACGTCGTACGCCAGGAGCGGCAGCTCCACGGCCGCGGCGATGTCCCGGAAGTGGCGGTCGATCTCGGTGGCGTGGGTGCGCGTGTAGAAGGGCGCGGTGGCCACGACCGCGTCGGCACCGAGGGCCGCCGCGGCGCGGGCCCGCTCGATCGCCCGGTTGGTGGTGGTCTCGATGGCGCCGACGAGGACGGGCACCTGGCCCGCGGAGGCCGAGGTGATCACCTTGATCACCTCGTCCTGCTGCGAGGGCGTCAGATAGGCGGTCTCGCCGGAGCTGCCGAGGGCGAAGAGGCCGCTGACACCGGCTTCGAGGAGATGGCCGACGACCCGCTCCAGCGAGATGCGGTCGAGCTCGCCGTCCGCGGTGAGCGGGGTGACGACGGGCGGGATCACTCCGGAGTAGGAGGGGGTGGGGGCGGTCATGCGGTGCTCCTTGCGGGCGTTACGGGGGTCCGCTTCCCGGCGGGGGAGGCGGGGCTCTGGGGGTGGACGCAGTGCCAGCGGTGCTCGTCGGGCCCGAAGGTCTCGGCGGGGAAGACCGTGGCGCACTCCGCGTCGGCCTTCCAGCAGCGGGTGCTGAAGGGGCAGCCGGGCGGCGGGTTGGTGGCGGAGGGCACCGGGCCGGTGAGCACGATGCGGTCCGTCGCCTCCAGCAGGCTGGGGGTGGCGGAGAGCAGCGCCTCGGTGTACGGGTGGCGGGGGGAGCCCGCCACGTCGGCGGCCCGGCCCTCCTCGACGATGCGGCCGAGGTAGAGGACGGCGATGCGGTCGGCGAGGTAGCGCACGGTCTGGATGTCGTGGGAGATGAACACCATGCCCAGGCCCAGGCGTTCGCGCAGGTCGACGAGGAGGTTGAGCACCTGGGCGCGTACGGAGACGTCGAGCGCGGAGGTCGGTTCGTCGGCGACGATCAGCTCCGGTTCGAGGGCCAGGGCGCGCGCGATGGCGACGCGCTGGCGCTGGCCGCCGGAGAGCTGTCCGGGCAGCGCGGCGAGGGTGTGGCCGGGCAGTCCGACCAGGTCGAGCAGCTCCTCGACGCGGGCCTCGCGGGCCTCGCGTGTGCCGCGCCGGTGCACGTCCAGCGGATCGCGCAGGATCTGGCGGACCGGGAGGCGGGGGTTGAGCGCGGTGGAGGGGTCCTGGAAGACCACGCCGACCGCCGAGCCGAAGTCCTTGCGCCGCTCGGCGCCCGTCATGTCCCACAGGTCGCGCCCGTGGAAGAGGACCTCGCCCTCGGTGGGCTTCTGGAGTCCGGTCAGCACGCGGGCGAGGGTGGACTTGCCGCAGCCGGACTCACCCACCAGTCCCACGATCTCACCGCGCCTGACCTCCAGGGTGGCGTCGGTGAGCGCGTGTACGGCATCGCGGCTGAATATGCCGCCGCTGCGCGCCTTGTGGCGTACGTGGACGCCGTCGAGCCTGATCACAGGGCGCTCCTTTCCAGCTTCTCGGCGAGGGCACCGGCCGGGTGATGGCAGGCGTAGCCGTGGTCCTGCGCCGTGCCGCGCACGGTGAGCAGGGGGGTGGTCGTGCGGCAGATGTCCGTGGCGGCGCCGCAGCGGCCGGCGAAGCGGCAGCCCGCGCCGAAGCCCTGGGGCGCGGGGACGACCCCGCGGATCTGGTGGAGCCGGTCGGCGCCGGCCTCCAGGGAGACGACGGAGCCGAGGAGGCCACGGCTGTAGTGGTGGGTGGGGTCGGTGAGGACGGACCGGATGTCGCCGACCTCCGCGAGACGGCCCGCGTACATCACGGCGACCCGGTGCGAGAGGTCGCCGACCAGGGCGAGGTCGTGGCTGACCAGCACCATGGCGAAACCGAGCTCGTCGCGGAGCCTGATGAGGAGTTCGACGACCTGGGCCTGGACGGTGACGTCGAGGGCGGTGGTCGGCTCGTCGGCGATCAGCAGGCGCGGGCTGCGGGAGAGGGCCATGGCGATCAGGACCCGCTGGCGCTGTCCCCCGGAGAGTTCGTGCGGGTAGCTGCGCAGGGTGCGTTCGGGGGAGAGGCCGACGAGTTCGAGGAGTTCGGCGGGGGTCTTCGTACCGCCGCGCGAGGTCAGCTGCTTCAGCTGGGTGCCGACGAGTACGGAGGGGTTGAGGGAGGAGAGCGCGTCCTGGTAGACCATGGCGATCTCGGGGCCCATCAGGGCGCGGCGCTCCTTGGGCGGGAGCTTCAGCAGGTCCCGCCCGCGGTAGAGGATCTCGCCGCTGACCTCCGCGTTGCGGGCGAGGAGGCCCATGACGGCGAGGCTGGTGATGGACTTGCCGCAGCCGGACTCGCCGACCAGGCCGAGGGTCTCGCCCTCGTGGACGGTGAAGGTGAGCCGGTCGACGACGGGGATCTCGCCGTAGCGGTCGGGGAAGCGGATGGCCAGGTCGCGGACGACGAGGAGTTCGTCGGCGTCCGCGGGCACCGGTGTGACGGCGGGCCCGGTCACGTCGATGTGCCGGGCGAGCTTGGCGAGGGCGGCGTCGATGTCGACGGTGGCGGCGGCCTCGACCGGGTCGGGAGCCGTGGTGGTGGCGGCGAAGGCGCGGGCGCTCCTGGGTGCGGCCGAGGCGTCGGTGAGGCCCTCGGAGAGGATGTTGAGCGCGAGGACGGTGATCAGGAGGGCCAGGCCGGGGAAGAACGTGGCCCACCATCCTCCGGCCAGAAGGATCTGCCGGCCGTAGGCGAGGACGCTGCCCCAGCTGGGGTCGGGGTCCTGCACACCGGCCCCGATGAAGGAGAGGCTGGCCTCGAAGATGATCGCCTCGGCGACCATGACGGTGGCGAACACCATGACCGGCGCCATGCAGTTGACGGCGACGTGGCGGAGCACGATGTAGCCGCGCCGGGCGCCGATGACCTTCTCGGCGGCCACGTAGTCCTCGCCGTACTGCGCGAGCACGTTGGCCCGTACGACGCGGGCGAGCGAGGGGGTGTACACGAAGGCGATGGTGAAGATGATCACCGGGACGCTGGTGCCGAAGACGGCGACCAGGACGGCCGCGAGGGCGATCGGCGGGAACGACATCACGACGTCGAGCGTGCGCATGACGGACTCGTCGCCGAGCTTGCGCGAGGTGGCGGCGAGCGATCCGAGGACGGCTCCGGCGACCAGGGCGACGGCGGTCGCGCCGAGGCCGATGACCAGCGAGTAGCGCGATCCGTGCACCACGCGGGCGAAGACGTCGCGCCCGGCGCGGTCGGTGCCGAACCAGTGGTCGCCGCTCGGGGACTGGACCGGGGTGCCGGTGGTCAGGGGGTCCTGGGTGAGGAGGGGGGCGAGTACGGCACCGAGGACGACGACGATCAGTACGCCGAGGGCGATGCGCGAGGTGACCGGGAGGGCGCGGAAGGCGATGCCCGGTCGGGAGAGCTTCTTGGCCAGAGTGCCCGTGGCGAACATGTCACACCGTCCTGATGCGCGGGTTGACCAGCAGGTAGAGCAGGTCGACGATGACGTTGACCACCAGGAAGGCGATGGCGATGGTCAGTACGGTGCCTTGGACCAGGGCGACGTCGCCGCCGGTGACACCTTCGAGGATGAGCTTGCCCATGCCCGGCAGGTCGAAGATCGCCTCGATGACGACGGCCCCGCTGAGCAGGTAGCCGACCTTGACGCCGAGCACGGTGAGCGGGGTGACGAGCGCGTTGCGCAGCACCGAGCGGATCACCAGGAAGACCGGCAGACCGTTGCCCTGGGCGGTACGGACGTAGTCGCGGTCGAGTTCGGCGACCATCGAGGTCCGTACGAGACGGGCGAGCGACGCGGCGACGGGCACGGCGAGCGAGATGGCGGGCAGGGCCATGGTGGTGAGCCAGCCGCCGAACGAGTCGGCCGGGTTGGTGTACCCGCCGGTCGGGAAGATCCGGGTGTTCAGCGCGAACTGCTGGATGAGCAGGACCCCGAGCCAGAAGGACGGGATGGCGACCCCGGCCATGGACAGCACACGGAAGAGCTGGTCGGGCCAGCGGTCGCGGTACATCGCGCCCAGGACACCGCCGACGACGGCGAGGGTGACCGCCAGGAGGAGCCCGAGGAAGGTCAGTTGGAGGGTGAGCGGAAACGCCGCGGTGATCCGGTCGATCACGGGCTGGCTCGGTGGGACGGTCATACCGAGGTCGAAGTGGAGCAGCCGGCCGAGGAAGTCGAAGTAGCGGATCGGCAACGGGTCGTTGAGCCCGTTGGCCTCCGCGAAGGCTTCCCTGGCCTCGGGACCGGCGCTCTCTCCGAGCGCGTTGTAGGCCGGGTCGGCCGGCGAGAACTGCAGCACCACGAAGACCAGCAGTGCGATGCCGAGAATCATCACCGGCATCATCGCGACGCGGCGCAGCGCGAGCCGGAGAAAAGCAACCATCGTCGGGTTCCTTGCGATTGGGCGGACAGCGGGTGCGGGTCGCCGGGGAGGTGACGGCCCGCACCGGTGGACGTCAGGCGCGGCCGACGTCCACGAAGGACAGACCCGTCGTCGGCAGCGGCTTGAAGCCGGACAGGGCCTTCTCGTTCCAGGCGGTCGGCAGCTTGCGGTGAAGGATCGGGTAGAGCGCGGCCTCGTCGGCGACGAGGTCGGTGATCCGGCCCCACAGCTGCTTGCGCGTCGCCTCGTCCGCTGTCTGGGCGGCCTTGTCGAGGAGCTGCTTGACCTCCTTGTACCCGGCGGTCCCGGACCAGCCGTACCGCTTCTCCGGCCAGAAGCCGTAGTAGAACCAGCGCATCAGGAGGTCCACGTCGTTGCCGAAGACCGAGGGGTCGCCCGGGGCCACCAGCACGTCGAAGTCACCGCCGTCGACCTTGGCGTACTGGGCCGCGGACTGGGCGATGCTGAGGGTGGCCTCGATGCCGGCCGCCGCCCAGCTCTCCTTGAGCAGCGGGGCGATGTCCTTGACCCAGCCGGTGTCGGTGGTCAGGACGGTGAACTTGAGCTTGCCCACGCCCGCGTCGGCGAGCAGCTTCTTCGCCTTGGCCACGTCGTGCGTGTAGACGGTGGCGGCCTGGTGGTAGTCGGGGTGGGTCGAGGGCACGTACCCGGTCGCGGCGGCCGCGTTGCCGACCATCGCGGTGGTGATGATCTTCTCGGTGTCCAGCGCGTAGTGCAGGGCCTGGCGGACGCGCTTGTCGGCGAACCGCTCGTCCGCGGTGTTGAACATCAGGAAGAGCAGGCCGAAGGACTGCACGGACTCGGTCTTCGTGGTGGCGGAGAGCCGCTTGACGTCGATGTACGGGACGTCCTCGATGGCGTGGACGCGCCCGGACTCCATGGCGCTGACACGTGCCGACTGGTCGGACATCAGGCGCCAGATCATCTTCTTGGCCTTGGCCGGGCGAGGGCCGTTGTACGTGTCGAACCTCTCGAAGACGATCTTGTCCTCGCGGGTCGCCTCGATGAACCGGTACGGTCCCGAGCCGACGGGCTTGGCGTCGAAGCCCTTGACGTCCGCCTCGACGACCTTCTTCGGCACGATCCGTGCCACGGCGATGCGGGAGGGGAAGAGCGCGAAGGCGTACTTGAGCTTGAACTCGACCGTCGTGGCGTCGACGGCGGTGACCGTGTCGATGAAGGGCACGAACTGCGCCATCAGCGACGCGTTCTTCTCGTCCAGGATGCGTTCGAAGCTGAACACGACGTCCTCGGCGGTGACCGGCGAGCCGTCGTGGAAGGTCGCGCCGTCACGGAGGGTGGCGCGGTAGGTGGTGGCGTTGATCTTCTTCGGCATCTCCGTGGCGAGCGCCGGGCGGGCCACGAGTGTTGCGGGATCGAGATCTACGAGCCCCTCGAAGATGTGCATATTGGCTGCGTAGGGCGTTGCGCCCGACGTGATCATCGGATCGAACCCGGTGGACAGGGGGTACGACAGACCGGCTTCGATGGTGCCGTCGGCGTCACCGTTGCCGGCCCCGTCCGCTCCGTCGGCGGTCGAGGAGGGCCCGCCGCAAGCCGTGAGTCCCGCCGTGATGGCGGCGGCCGCGCCCAGGGCGCTGGTGTATCGCAGGAAAGTGCGGCGCTCGACGCCGGCTGGCCTCAGCTCGGGCACGGGTCCTCCAAGGGACGTTGGGTGAGGAAGCGGGTGGAGAACGACTTTTCGAAGGCTATCGGGGTGCCTCGGAAGGGTGGGCGTCAGACGTCAGATGTCTGATGCCTTGATAGCGTGGGAACGTAGCTTGACAATCGAGAGGGGTCAAGAGGTGGGGAGTTCACCTATGTCCGGCGCGCGGCCCGGACGCACCTTGTTGCGGCAGGAAGTCGTCGAGGGCATCAAGCGCTACATCCTCGACGAACGGCTGCGCCCGGGGGACCCGCTGCCGACCGAGCCGGCCCTGTGCGAGGCGCTCGGCGCCAGCCGCTCCAGCGTCCGGGAGGCCGTCAAGATCCTCGACGCCCTCGACATCGTCGAGGTGCGCCACGGCCACGGGACGTACGTCGGCCGGCTGAGCCTGTCGGCGCTGGTGGAGAGCCTCACCTTCCGCGGCCTGCTCTCGCCCGACGACGACTTCCAGGTGATGGCCGACCTCGTCGACGTACGCGAGCTCTTCGAGCGGGGCATGGCCGACCGGATCATCTCCTCGCTCGGCGCCGAGCAGCTCGACCGGCTGGACGAGCTGGTGGCGACCATGCGCGCCACCGGTGTGGGCGACGGGCACGGCTTCGTCGCGGCGGACCGGGCCTTCCACGCCCTGCTCGTGGCCCCCCTCGGCAACGACCTGATCGGCCAGCTCTCGATGGCCTTCTGGGAGGTCTACACCGTCGTCGCGCCGCATCTGCAGGGGTTCACGCACGCCGATGAGGCGGAGACGGTCGCCGCCCACCAGAACATCGTGGACGCGGCTCGGGCGGGCGACGTCACCGCGTTCCTGAAGGCCCTCGGCGAGCACTACGCCCCGGTCAGGCGGCGGATCGCCGAGGCTCGGGCGCTCGAAGGGAAGCAGGGCTGACGGCGGCCGTCGCGCGCCCGTCCGCCGGGGCGGGACCGCGCCGCCGTCCGCCCCCTTGACGCACCCTCCCGCGGCTCCCTAGGGTCCGGTTTGCCATCAGGACATCAGACGTCTTCTGTCCTGTCGCTCACCCCGTCCCCCAGGAGGGCACCGCCATGCCGTCGGCCGATCTCACGCTCGCGGAATGCCGCACCTACCGGCCCGGACTACCCCGCCCCGACGACTTCGACGGCTTCTGGTCGAGCACCCTGAGCGAGGCCGCTCGCGGCGGTGATCCGGGCCGGCCCCGCTTCCGGCAGGTCGACTGCGGGCTGACCCAGGTGCGTACGTACGACGTGAGCGTCCCGGGATACGACGGGCGGCCGGTACGCGGCTGGCTGCGCATGCCCGCCCAGGCCACCGGACCGCTCGGCTGCGTCGTGGAGTTCCTCGGGTACGGGCGCGGCCGGGGCCTGCCCCACGAGCAGCTGATGTGGGCCTGCGCCGGATACGCGCACCTGGTCATGGACACCCGGGGCCAGGGCTGGTCGGCGGCGGGCGGCGACACCCCGGACACCGACCCCGGGGCGGCCGGGACCGTGCCCGGCTTCCTGACCCGGGGCGTCGAGAGCCCCGGGACGCACTACTACCGGCGGGTGTTCACCGACGCGGTCCGCTGCGTGGAAGCGATGCGCGAACACCCCGAGGTCGACCCCGCCCGCATCGTGGTGACCGGGTTCAGCCAGGGCGGGGGCATCGCGCTGGCCGTGGCCGGGCTCCTGCCGGGGCTGGCCGGCGTGATGCCCGACGTGCCCTTCCTGTGCAACATCCCCCGGGCCGCGCGGATCACCGGAACGGATCCGTACACCGAGATCGCGACCTACCTCCGGCTCCACCGCGACCGCGCCGACACGGTTTTCCGCACCCTGTCGTACTTCGACGCGGCCCATCACGCCACCCGGGCCACCGCGCCCGCCCTGTTCTCCATCGCGATGATGGACGAGGTCTGCCCGCCCTCCACCTGCTTCACGGCCTACAACCGTTACGCGGGCCCCAAGGACGTACGTGTCTACGAGTTCAACGGGCACGAGGGCGGCGGCGAGCACCACCGGGCCGAACAACTGGCCTGGGTGAGCGACCTGTTCGCCGGTCTCCCGGCGGGTCTGCCCGCCCGTTCCTGACGGAGGGAACTCCGTGCGCGTACGTGCCGGTGCCGGCGCTCCGGGCGCCGGCACCCGCCGGGCCACCCCGAACGGCAGAGAACACGGCAGAAA
>NZ_JBEYKR010000158.1:0-15967 GCF_040703535.1 Streptomyces sp. NPDC007346 | reverse complement strand
CCCCGCCCGGGCGCCGGGGCCCTTCCCGCGCCCCCCGGGCGCCGGACGGGCCGGACGGGGCTCAGAACTTGTTGCGCGGGGTGATCCCCAGCGACATGCCCGACAGGCCGCGCTGACGGCCCCCCAGCTTCTCCGCGATCGAGCGCAGCGCGCTGCCCGCCGGGGAGTCCGGGTCGGACAGGACCACCGGCTTGCCCTCGTCGCCGCCCTCGCGCAGCCGTACGTCGATCGGGATCGAGCCCAGCACCGGCACCTCGGCGCCGACCGTCCGGGTCAGGCCCTCGGCGACCCGGGCGCCGCCGCCCGAGCCGAAGACGTCGACCATCTCGTCGCAGTGCGGGCACGGCATGCCCGACATGTTCTCCACGACGCCCACGATCTTCTGGTGGGTCTGTACGGCGATGGAACCGGCCCGCTCGGCCACTTCGGCCGCCGCCTGCTGCGGGGTCGTGACCACCAGGATCTCCGCGTTCGGCACGAGCTGTGCCACGGAGATCGCGATGTCACCGGTGCCCGGCGGCAGGTCGAGCAGCAGGACGTCCAGGTCGCCCCAGTACACATCGGCGAGGAACTGCTGGAGCGCCCGGTGCAGCATCGGGCCACGCCACACCACGGGCGCGTTGCCCGGGGTGAACATGCCGATGGAGATGACCTTCACGCCGTGAGCGGACGGCGGCATGATCATGTTCTCCACCTGGGTGGGTTTGCCGTCCGCGCCGAGCATCCGGGGCACGCTGTGCCCGTAGATGTCTGCGTCGACCACGCCCACCTTCAGACCGTCGGCCGCCATCGCCGCCGCGAGGTTCACCGTCACCGAGGACTTGCCGACGCCGCCCTTGCCGGAGGCGACCGCGTACACCCGGGTCAGCGAGCCGGGCTTGGCGAAGGGCACCTCCCGCTCGGCGGTGCCGCCGCGCAGCGAGCTCGCCAGCTCCTTGCGCTGCTCGTCGCTCATGACGTCGAGGGTGACCTCCACGCGGGAGACGCCCTCCACGCGGGAGACCGCCTCCGTCACGTTCCTGGTGATCGTTTCGCGCATCGGACAGCCGGAAACCGTGAGATACACCGTGACAGCGACTACACCGTCAGGATCGATCTCGACCGATTTCACCATGCCCAGCTCGGTGATCGGGCGGTGGATCTCCGGGTCGTTCACTGTCGCCAGTGCTTCACGCACAGCGTCTTCCGTAGCCATACCGACGATGTTACGGCGCCGGGCCCTACGCGCGGGTAGCCCGTCAGCGGTCGCCTTCGTCACTCTCGGCCCGCAGGACGATCCGCCGGTCCTCCATGTCCCGCACCACGTCCTGGAGCTCCGAGCGGATCCAGTCCCGGGTGGCGACCTCGCCGAGGCCCATCCGCAGCGCCGCGATCTCCCGGCTGAGGTACTCGGTGTCGGCGATGGAGCGCTCGTTCTGCTTGCGGTCCTGCTCGTGGGTGACCCGGTCCCGGTCGTCCTGCCGGTTCTGGGCCAGCAGGATCAGCGGGGCCGCGTACGACGCCTGGAGCGAGAGCATCAGGGTCAGGAAGATGAACGGGTACTCGTCCCAGCGCAGTTCCTTGGGCGCGTAGACGTTCCACGCCACCCAGACGATGATGATCAGCGTCATCCAGACGATGAACCGCCCGGTCCCCAGGAACCGCGCGATCCGCTCGGAGAACCGTCCGAACGCCTCCGGGTCGTACTCCGGCAGCAGCCTGCGCCGCGGCGACTTCGGCTGGTCGAGCCGGGTGCGCGGTGGGCGCATCAGCCCCGAGGCACCCGTCGACGCGGCCTTCGCCCGCTCCTCACCGGCCATGGCGGATCCCCCCTTCCCCGTGGAAGTCGGTCTCGCGCCAGTCCTCGGGAAGCAGGTGGTCCAGGACGTCGTCCACGGTCACCGCGCCCAGCAGGGAGCCGCTCTCGTCCACCACGGGCGCCGAGACCAGGTTGTACGCGGCCAGATAGCTGGTCACGGTCGGCAGCGGGGTGTCCGGGGACAGCGTCACCAGGTCGCTGTCGACGATCGAGCTGACCAGGGTGAACGGCGGGTCGCGCAGCAGCCGCTGGAAGTGCACGGTGCCCAGGTACCTGCCGGTCGGCGTCTCGTCGGGCGAGCGGCACACGTACACCTGTGCGGCGAGCGCCGGGGACAGGTCCGACTGACGGACCCGGGCGAGCGCGTCGGCCACCGTCGCGTCCGGGCGCAGCACGATCGGCTCGGTCGTCATCAGACCGCCCGCCGTCCGCTCCTCGTACGACATCAGGCGCCGCACATCGGCGGCGTCGTCCGGCCGCATCAGCGTCAGCAGCCGCTCCTTGTCCTCCTCCGGCAGCTCCGAGAGCAGGTCGGCCGCGTCGTCCGGGTCCATCGCCTCCAGGACGTCGGCGGCCCGCTCCTCCTTGAGCTTGCCCAGGATCTCCACCTGGTCGTCCTCGGGCAGCTCCTCCAGGACGTCGGCGAGCCGGTCGTCGTCCAGCGCGGCGGCCACCTCGACCCGGCGCTTGGGGGAGAGGTGGTGCAGGGCGTTGGCCACATCGGCGGGGCGCAGCCGTTCGAAGGTGGCGACCAGGTTCTCGGCGCCCTGACCGTGCTCCTCCAGCGAGAAGCCGCTGACCGCCGACCACTCCACCGTCAACGTCTCGCCCTTGCGGCGCAGCGCCCCGCCGCGTCCCTTGCGGACGAAGTATTTGTCGATCTCCCAGTCCCGGCGGGCGGGCAGCTGCTGGATGGCCACGTCCAGGACGGTGACCTCCTCGTCGCTCTCCACCAGGCGCACGCGCCGGTCGAGGAACTCGCCGAGGACGAGCCGTTCGGTGGGCCGCTGTTCGAAGCGCCGCATGTTGACCACGCCGGTCGTGATGACCTGGCCCGACTCGACGCCCGTCACCCGGGTCATCGGCAGGAAGATCCGCCGCCGGCTGACCACCTCGACGACCAGCCCCAGGATGCGCGGCGGCCGTCCGCCGACCCGCAACATCGCCACCAGGTCGCGGACCCGGCCGACCTGGTCCCCGTTCGGATCGAACACGGGCACCCCGGAGAGGTGCGAGACGAAGACCCTGGGGGCTCCTGCCGCCATGCTCCGCCTCCTCTCCGTGCCTGCCTCTGTGCGTGACCTCTGTGCCTCGGTGCCGATCTCCGTGCCGACCAGCGGGTTTCGCCGTACGGCGGACAGCCGTACGCCGGGTTCAGGCTAGCTCCTGCCGCCGTGGAGCGCCCCGGGGGACCCGTCCGTACGGCTGGCTGCCGAGCGGTGCCCGGAGCCCGGGTACGCTGCGCTCTGCCCCCCGATCGCAGTTGAGAGGCAGTACGCCCGTGACCTCTTTTGCCCCGGCCGTCCGGAATCATTTCCGGACCGCCCTAGCAGTCGTGCTCTGTGGGGGGCTCCTCGCGGCCCTCACCGCCTGCGCGGGCGAGGATCCGGACGAAGGGACCAACGGGGTCGGGAAACTCTCGGCGAAGCAGATCGACACGAAGGCCCGAGCGGCGGCCGACGGCGCGGACGGCGTACGGCTGGCCGGCACCCTGGTCAGCAAGGGCGGCACCTACATGCTGAACATGAAGCTCAGCGACAAGGGCGGCACGGGGTCGGTCTCCTCCAAGAAGCGCAGCTTCGTGCTGCTGCGGATCGAGGACGAGCTCTTCATCAAGGCCGACGCCGACTTCTGGCTGCACGAGGAGGACGGCAAGGCGAGCCGCTCCGACCAGGAGGCCGCCGAGAAGCTGGGCGGCAAGTACGTGAAGGTCCCCCAGGACGACCCCAGCTACCCCCAGCTGCGCGGCTTCACCGACAAGAAGGTCCTGCTCGACGGCCTGCTGACGCTGCACGGCACCCTGAGCAAGGGCGCCAGGGACACGGTCACCGGGCACCGCACCATCCAGCTCCTGGGCGGCGAGGGCGAGGGCGGGGCGCTGGACGTCTCCCTGGAGGGCAAGCCGTACCCGGTACGGGTGGCCCGCGGCGGCGGCGGAGGCACCGTCACCCTGGCCGACTGGGGGCGCGCCTTCCCGTTGGAGGCCCCGGAGGACGACGACACCGTCGACTACGGCGGCAAGCTCCCCAAGTCCTCCGGCTGACCGCCGTGGGGCACCCCGGACCGGCCGACCGCCGCGGGCGCCCCGGGCACCGGCTGACCTGACCGCTGCGGGGCGGCGGACCGGGGACCGAGGGGCCGGCGGATCAGCTCTTCCGGCGCCGCTTCAGCAGCAGCCGGGGGAGCGCGGCCGGCAGGGGCCGCCGCGTGGTCGCCCCGGTCGGCAGTGGGGCGGCGGCCAGCGAGGTGTCCGGAAGGGCGGTGCTGACCGCCTCGGGCGTCAGGCGCACCACCGCGCACTCCCGCGCCCAGCGCTCCGTCATCACCTCGGCGTCCGGCGCGTTCAGCCGCTTGCCCTTCAGCTCGGCGACGGCCGCCTCCCACTCCTCGGAGTGCGGCGCCAGGACCCGTACCCCCGCCGTCCAGGCGACGATCCGGCCGCCCTTGTCCTTGCTGCGTACGGTGACCTCGGCGCGGCCTTCGTCGGCCAGGCCCGCGGGCAGCGGCTGCTCGCCGGGACCGCCCCCGACGAGATGGGCCGCGCCCTCGTGCCAGACATGCCACACCGCGCGGGCGGGCCCGCCGGCCCCGACCCAGATGAGGCCGGACTTCTTCGTGGCCTCCTCGACGAGGGCCCTCTCCAGCAGCGCGTCGGCAGCATCACTCATGGGTGGGAGCTTAGGGCGTGTCCTGTCGTCCGGCCCGGATCAGGGTGCGGAGCCCCGCGAACCCGGCGCGATCGGGAGGACCCCCCCCCGGGGGCCCGGCGCGTTCACAGCCAGCCGTTGCGCTTCAGGATGCGGTGGATGGAGAAACAGACCGTCCCGATGGCGCCCAGCACCATCGGATAGCCGTACTTCCACTCCACCTCGGGCATGTACTCGAAGTTCATCCCGTAGACACCGCAGATCATCGTGGGCACGGCGATGATCGCCGCCCAGGAGGTGATCTTGCGCATGTCCTCGTTCTGGGTGACGGTCGCCTGCGCCAGATTGGCCTGGAGGATCGAGTTCAGCAGCTCGTCGAAGCCGATGACCTCCTCCTGGACCCGGGCGAGGTGGTCGGCGACGTCCCGGAAATACTTCTGGATGTCCGGGTCGATCAGCCGCATCGGCCGCTCGCTCAGCAGCTGCATCGGGCGCAGCAGCGGCGAGACGGCCCGCTTGAACTCCAGCACCTCGCGCTTGAGCTGGTAGATCCGGCCCGCGTCCGAACCGCGCCGGCCGCCTTTGGCCGGGGTGGAGAACACATCGATCTCCACCTCGTCGATGTCGTCCTGCACCGCCTCCGCCACCGCGATGTACCCGTCGACCACGTGGTCGGCGATGGCGTGCAGGACGGCGGACGGGCCCTTGGCGAGCAGCTCCGGGTCGTTCTGGAGGCGGTGGCGCAGCGCGCGCAGGGAGCCCTGCCCGCCGTGCCGGACGGTGATGACGAAGTCCCGGCCGGTGAAGCACATCACCTCGCCGGTCTCCACGACCTCGCTGGTCGCGGTCAGTTCGGCGTGCTCCACGTAGTGGATCGTCTTGAAGACGGTGAACAGGGTGTCGTCGTACCGCTCCAGCTTGGGCCGCTGGTGGGCGTGGACGGCGTCCTCCACGGCCAGCGGGTGGAGCCCGAACTCCCGGGCGATACCCGCGAATTCCGCCTCCGTCGGCTCGTGCAGCCCGATCCAGGCGAAGCCGCCCTCCTCGCGCACCTGGAGCATCGCCTCGTGCGGCGTCGGGGCGGCGGGCCCCTCCAGGCGGCTGCCGTTGCGGTAGACCGCGCAGTCGACGACGGCGCTGGAGGCGGACGGGTCGCGGGTGGTGTCGTACCCGCTGTGCGGGGCGCTGTTCTTACGGAGGGAGGGACGCAGGGACGGGCGCACGGCGGCGCGCAGGTCACGGATCATCGACATGGCTGGCTCCTTCACGGAGGGCCGTCGGCGAGGGCGTGGAACAGCCCGGAATGGGGACGTGCGCTCACGTCCGCAAAGCGGGCTCCACCGCGCGGGCGCGATGACGGCGTTCGCTACAGACAGACAGGGAAGAAAGGCTTTTCCGCAGATGCTTCGGACTCTTCCGCGGTGCGAACAACCGTCCACGGGCCATCGGTGATGGCCGGCGAGGCATCGGTTCAGCGGGAAGGGTGGTACGCGGAAGGGTGATCGGTACTGCACGGTCGACTTGGATCCATGGCAGTCCCCACCTCCTCCGGCCGGTCCCCCGTGGGGGACGACGTGTCGTCGGGACGAGGAGAGCGACGCTTCTGCGTGCTGTCCCGACCGGCGGTCAGGCTATCAGCCGTCCTGGACCGAATCCCTTACTTTGCCCACTCCACGCGCACTCTATGCTCGCCGGATGGCAGAAATTCTCGCTCTGGTCGAAGCCCGCCTCCGCTCGGCCCTCGGGGAACCGGACGCCCGCGCCGATGTGACGTTCCTCGGTACGGACCGTATCGAGGTGCTCCGCTTCCTCGACGGCGATGTGGTGCGCTACGCCACGCTCGGCATGTCGGGGCAGCCGATGGCCGACCCCACCTCGCCGCTGGCCGACCCGGTGAAGGGCCCCCGTGCCGAGCTGGTCCTGTCGGTACGGGCCGGGCTCGCCGACACCGACCAGGTGCTGCGCCCCCTCGCCGTACTGGCCGCCTCCCCGCAGGTCGAGGGGCTCATCGTGGCGCCGGGGGCCTCGCTGGACCTGGGGGAGCCGCTGTGGACCGGAGCGCCGTTCACCTCGGTGCTGGTGGCGGAGTCCGGGGGGCTGGTGGAGGACCTGGAGCTGGACGAGCCGATGGAGCCGGTGCGGTTCCTGCCGCTGCTGCCGATGACCCGCAACGAGGCCGCCTGGAAGCGGGTGCGCGGGGCGCAGGAGCTCCAGGAGCGGTGGCTCACGCACGGCACGGACCTGCGTGACCCGCTGCGCACCTCCGTACCGCTGGACTGACCCCCTCCGAGGCCCCGCTCCGGCCGTCGGCCGGCCGCGACCGTGACGCCGTCCTCCAGGGCGTGGACCGGCCACCGGGTGCGCGTCGCGTCCGTGCGCCCGGAGCGGCAGCCGCACCGCGGACGGGTGATCGTCCTTGACGCGGCGACCGGCGGGGAGGACCGTGGGGCTCTATGAGGGGCGAACCCAGTTGCCCGAAGTGCGGTGGCCGGGTCAGGGCGCCCGGTCTCTTCGCCGACGCCTGGCAGTGCTCAGCGCACGGCCAGGTGCACCCGATGCAGCCGGTCGTACCGCCGAGCGTCGAGGCGCTCGGCGTCGTGGTGCACCGCTCGCAGGTGCCCGTCTGGATGCCCTGGCCGCTCCCCGTGGGCTGGCTGTTCACCGGGGTGGCCAGCGCGGGCGACGACCGCAGCGGCGGCCGGGCGAGCGTCGTCGCCTGCTCGGGCCCCGGGCCGCTGGGAGGCATGGGTGAGCTGCTGCTCGTCGCCGAGGAGCTCGGCGTCGGCCTCGGCGCCCGGTACGCCGGGATCGACGGCCCCGACCCCGGCCACCACCTGGACGTCGACTCCGCCCCCGACGCCAAGGTGCACGCCGCCGGCCGCCCCACCCCGCTCTGGCACGTGCGGAACGCCCCGGAGGACCGGGCGGTCTTCGCCGGCGAGGCGCGCGGCCTGTGGCTGTGGGCGATCCTGTGGCCCGAGCAGTCGGGGCTGCTGATGTACGACGAGCTGGTGCTGACCGATCTGCGCGACGCCGGGGGAGAGGTGGACCTCGTCCCCTGCGGCGCGCTCACCCCGCGCCTGCTCTCCGTCCCGGACGCGCCGCCCCGGCAGGGGACGGGCGAGCGGTAGACCGCGCCGGAGGGGAGCCGTGGGCCACGCCGGAGGCGAGCGGTAGATCACGTCGGACCGGGGGCCGTCGGGGCCCGAGGCCTGGTGTGCGGCGGTTATCCTTGAGCGGTCCCCCGTCCGCCCGCGAGCCCTGGAGTCACGCGTCGTGCGCATCGACCTGCACACCCACTCCACCGCATCGGACGGTACGGACACCCCCGCCGAGCTGGTCGCCAACGCCGCCGCCGCGGGCCTGGACGTCGTCGCGCTCACCGACCACGACACCGTCGGCGGCCACCAGCAGGCCATCGACGCGCTGCCCCAGGGGCTCACCCTCGTCACCGGCGCCGAGCTGTCCTGCCGCGTCGACGGCGTGAGCATGCACATGCTGGCGTACCTCTTCGACCCCGCCGAACCCGAGCTGGAGCGCGAGCGCGAGCTGGTCCGCGACGACCGGGTGCCCCGCGCCCAGGAGATGGTCCGCAAGCTCCGCGCCCTCGACGTCCCCATCACCTGGGACCAGGTCGCCCGCATCGCCGGGGACGGCTCGGTCGGCCGCCCGCACGTCGCCGCCGCCCTCGTCGAACTGGGCGTCGTGCCCACGGTCTCCGACGCCTTCACGCCCGACTGGCTGGGCAACGGCGGCCGGGCGTACGCCGGGAAGCACGAGCTGGACCCCTTCGAGGCGGTCCGGCTCGTCAAGGCGGCGGGCGGCGTCACCGTCTTCGCCCACCCGGCCGCCTCGAAACGCGGTGAGGTGGTCCCCGAGACCACGATCGCCGCGCTCGCCGCCGCGGGCCTCGACGGCATCGAGGTCGACCACATGGACCACGACGAGCCGACCCGGGCCCGGCTGCGCGGCCTCGCCCGGGAGCTGGGGCTCCTGCCCACCGGCTCCAGCGACTACCACGGCAGCCGGAAGACCGTCGGGCTCGGCGAGTACACCACCGACCCCGAGATCTACGGCGAGATCACCCGGCGCGCCACGGGAGCCTTCCCGGTGCCGGGCGCCGGTGGAGCCGGCCGGCTCTGAGCCCCACTCCTCCACCGCACCACGTCCCCTCCTCGCGCGCCCCTTTCCCTGCCGTCGTGCGCCGACGGCCGCCGACCGGGCCCGCGCGCCCCCGTACCGCCCGCTCATCTCTCGCAAGGCTCACTGTGTTCGACGTCGCTGTCTTCGGATCCCTTTTTCTCACCCTTTTTGTGATTATGGATCCGCCCGGGATCACCCCGATCTTCCTGGCCCTCACCGCGGGCCGCCCTGCCAAGGTGCAGCGCAGGATGGCGCTCCAGGCCGTCGCGGTCGCGTTCGGCGTGATCGCCGTCTTCGGTCTGCTCGGCCAGCAGATCCTCGACTACCTGCATGTCTCCGTGCCCGCCCTGATGATCGCGGGCGGGCTCCTGCTGCTGCTCATCGCGCTGGATCTGCTGACCGGCAAGACGGACGAGCCGACGCAGACCAAGGACGTCAACGTGGCGCTCGTACCGCTGGGCATGCCGCTGCTGGCCGGGCCCGGCGCGATCGTCTCGGTCATCCTGGCGGTGCAGCACGCCGACGGCTTCGGCGGCCAGCTCTCCGTGTGGTCGGCCATCGCGGCCATGCACGTGGTGCTCTGGCTGGCGATGCGCTACTCGCTGGTGATCATCCGGATCATCAAGGACGGCGGGGTGGTCCTGGTGACCCGGCTCGCCGGGATGATGCTCTCGGCCATCGCCGTACAGCAGATCATCAACGGCGTCACCCAGGTCATCCAGACCTCCTGAGCCGGTCCCGTACGCCTTGGCCGTCCCCGTACGCCCTTGCCGCAGTCCCGGACGCCACAGCGCCCCCGCACGGTCCTTCCGTGCGGGGGCGCTTCGTCTCGCATCTTCGAGCGGAGTGTTATGAAGCCGCGCTGCCGGCCGGCCGGATGTAGATGCGCTGGCCCATGTCGGCGGCCTGCTGCACGATCCGGCTGACGGAGGCGGCGTCCACGACGGTGCTGTCCACGGCGGTACCGTCGACGTCGTCGAGTCGCATGATCTCGAAGCGCACGGAGCTTCCCTTCATCCGATCCTCCTGCTGGACGGGGACGCGGGGTCTCCCTCGCGTTCCCCGCAGGTGACAACGGATTGCCCGATACAAACATTCCCTACGCTAAGGAAATTTTTTGGATGTCTAAGTACCCTTCAGTAGTCACCTGTACACAGACCATGAGGTTCGTATGAGCGCGGCGGACCCGCAGATCCCCGGCCAGGCCCTTGTCGCCGAGCGCCTGGACCGCACCAACGAGCTGCTCCAGCGCATGCTCGTCGAGGTCTCCAAGACGCCCTCGACGCACGCGATCTTCGTGGACGCGGGCTATGTGTACGCCGCGGCCGGGCTGCTCGTCACCGGCACCGAGGACCGGCGCTCCTTCGACCTCGACGCCGAGGGGCTGATCGAGGCCTTCATCGACCGGGCCCGCACCATCTTCGCGGACAGCCGGCTGCTGCGCGTGTACTGGTACGACGGGGCCAGGCGCCGCATCCACACCACCGAGCAGCAGGCCATCGCCGAACTCCCGGACGTCAAGGTGCGGCTCGGCAACCTCAACGCCAACAACCAGCAGAAGGGCGTCGACTCCCTCATCCGCACCGACCTCGAATCCCTCGCCCGGCACCGCGCCATCAGCGACGCGGCCCTCATCGGCGGCGACGAGGACCTGGTCTCGGCGGTGGAGGCGGCCCAGGGCTACGGGGCGCGCGTCCACCTCTGGGGTATCGAGGCCGGCGAAGGCCGCAACCAGGCCGAACCGCTGCTCTGGGAGGTCGACAGCCAGCGCACCTTCGACCTGGACTTCTGCCGCCCCTACGTCACGCGGCGCCCGGTCACGACGTACGAGGACGACACCCCGGCCCCCTCACGGGATGACGTCCGCTTCGTCGGCGCCCAGATCGCCGCCGCCTGGCTCGCCGCCCGCGGCCGCGAATCCCTCGCCGACCTGCTGCCCGGCCACCCCTATCTGCCGGGCTCGGTCGACCAGGACCTGCTGGTGGAGGCCGAACGCCTGCTCCAGCACTCGCTGCGCGGCCACGCGCACCTGCGCCGGGCGCTGCGCGACGGGTTCTGGCAGCACCTTCAGTCGCAGTATTAGGAGGGCCGTCGCCGTACGGGCGCCGCACGAGGTCGTCGTACGGGGGGCGGCTCGCGAGGGCCGTGAGCCGTGGGCCGTATGAGGTGTCGCGCGGGGCTCGTACGCGGCTCGTACGCGGTTCGTACGAGGCCGTCGGCGGCGGCTCAGGCGGCCGGGACGGTGTCCCAGAACGCGGCGAGCGCCTCGGCGGTCTCGTGCGGGCGGGCGGTGTTGGGGGAGTGCTCGGCCCCGGCGATCGTGGTGCGCCGGGCGCCCAGGCGCCGGGCCATCGCGTCGAACTGCTCCACCGGCCACACGTCGTCGCGCTCGCCGGACAGGACGTGGACGGGGAGCGGGACGGCGGCCAGCTCGTCCACCCGGTCGGGTTCGGCGGACAGCTGGGCGCCGGTGGCGATCAGCTGCGCCGGGTTGTGGAGCAGCCAGCGCCGGCGCATGTCCTCGCCGTCGCCGGTGTCCGCCTCCTGCGGCGGGTCCATGGCCCGCATCGCCTCCCACACCTCGTCCATGGTGAGCGCGGAGAGCGCGTCGCTGAGCATCTTCACCTTGTCCCGCTGGGCGGCGACGACCTCGGCGGGACCGGAGGACATCAGCGTCAGCGAGCGGAACGGGGCGGCGTCCAGCAGGACGGCGGCGCGGGCGATCTGACCGCCGAGCGAGTGCCCGAGCAGGTGCGGGGTCCCGCCGCCCTCGCTCAGGGCCGCCGCCTGGGCGAGCACATCGCGGGCCAGCTCCTCCTGGGCGTACGACTCCTGCCGGTCCGTCCCCGTGGACTCGTACTGCCCGCGGCCGTCGACGGCGACCACCCGGTACCCGGCCGCGCACAGCGGTTCGAGCAGGGCGATGAAGTCCTCCTTGCTGCCGGTGTACCCGGGCAGCAGCAGGGCGGTGGCCCGCGCGGGAGCGGCGGGTACGGCGTCCAGGACGGCGAAGTCGCCGCGCTCGGTACGCAGGACGCGGGAGGTGGCACAGGGGGGCGGCGTGAAGGTGGGCGGGCGGCTCATGGGGCGAGGCTATCGCCGCGGCCCTGTCCGGGGTACCAGGGGGCGTGCCGGGCGCTCGTGCCTCGCCCCCGGGGCCCCCGCCCCCCGGGCAGCGAGAAAGGCCCCGGCCCCCGCAGGTGCGGGGGCCGGGGCCTTGGGTGACGCGGGTGGAGCGGGACCGTCAGCTCTCGGTCGTCGCCGTCGCCGTGCCCGCGGCGCGGGTGGCGCGGCGGCGGCGGGGCTTCGCCTCGGCGGCGGCCTCGCTCACCACGGCCTCGGCCTCGGAGACCACGGCGGCCTCCTGGGTCGCGGTCGAGGTGACGCTGCGGGTCGCCCGGCGGCGGCGCGGCTTGGCCTCGGCCTCGGCCTCGGCGGCGGCCGGAGCCTCCGGCGCGACGGTCTCGGCGGGGGCCGCGGCCTTCGCCCGCGAGGCCCTCCGCGGCTTCGTCTCGGCCGTCGTGCCGGCCTCCGCCCTGGGCTTCGACTCCGCCTTCGGGCGGCTCGTGGCGCGGGCCGGGCGGCGACGGGTCTTCGACTCGGGCTCCGGCTCGGAGGCCGGGGCGATCTGGAAGTCCACCTCGTCGGCGGGCTTCACGATCCGGGCGCGGCGGCGCGGCCTGGTCGCGACCGGCTCGGCCACCGGCTCCGCGATGCCCGCGGCGACCGCCACGGTCTGGAACCCGGCCTCGACCGGAGCGGCGGCGGCGGGAACCTGCGCCACCGGCTCGGCCACGGGCTTGGCGGCGGCGCGGCCGCGACGACGGCGCGGCTTGGTCTCCGCGACGGCCTCCGCGACCGGCTGGGCCGCCACGGCGGCCTCGGCGACAGCGGCCGGGGCCACGGTCTCGGCGGCGGGAGCCACCGGAGCCGGAGCCTCGGCGACCGCCACGGCCGCCTCGGTCACGGCCTCGGACGCGCTGACCCGCGTACGGCGACGGCGGCGCGGCGTGCGGGGTCCCTCGGGGGCCTCGTCACCGGCCGGGGCGACCGGCGTGGCCTCCTTGGCGGGTGCGGGCACCGTCGCGGCGCCCTCCTCCAGGGTGGACCCGCCACGGGTGCGGCGGCGCTGACGCGGCGTACGCGTACGGGGCTCGCGCTCCTCACGGGCCGGGGCCGGGGCGGCGGCCTTGCGGCCACGGCCGCCGGTCTCGCCGAGGTCCTCGACCTCCTCCGCGCGCAGACCCGCACGGGTCCGCTCGCCACGCGGCAGCACACCCTTGGTGCCCGCCGGGATGCCGAGCTCCTCGAAGAGGTGCGGCGAGGTGGAGTACGTCTCCGGGGGGTCCGGGAACTTCAGGTCCAGCGCCTTGTTGATCAGCTGCCAGCGCGGGATGTCGTCCCAGTCGACCAGCGTGATCGCGATGCCCTTGGCGCCCGCGCGGCCGGTGCGGCCGATGCGGTGGAGGTAGGTCTTCTCGTCCTCCGGCGACTGGTAGTTGACGACGTGGGTCACACCCTCGACATCGATGCCGCGCGCGGCGACGTCGGTGCAGACGAGGACGTCGACCTTGCCGTTGCGGAAGGCGCGCAGCGCCTGCTCGCGGGCGCCCTGGCCGAGGTCGCCGTGGACCGCGCCGGAGGCGAAGCCGCGCTTCTCCAGCTGCTCGGCGATGTCGGCGGCCGTCCGCTTCGTACGGCAGAAGATCATCGCGAGGCCGCGGCCCTCGGCCTGGAGGATGCGGGAGAGCATCTCCGGCTTGTCCATGTTGTGCGCGCGGTAGACGTGCTGGACCGTGTTCTTGACGGTCGTGCCCTCGTCGTCGGGCGAGGTGGCGTTGATGTGGGTCGGCTGCGACATGTAGCGGCGGGCGAGGCTGATGACGGCACCGGGCATGGTGGCCGAGAACAGCATCGTCTGGCGCTTGGGCGGCAGCATCGTGATGATGCGCTCCACGTCGGGCAGGAAGCCCAGGTCCAGCATCTCGTCGGCCTCGTCGAGGACGAGCCCGCGGATGTGGGAGAGGTCGAGCTTGCGCTGGCCCGCCAGGTCCAGCAGGCGGCCCGGGGTGCCGACGATCACGTCGACGCCCTTCTTGAGGGCCTCGACCTGGGGCTCGTAGGCCCGGCCGCCGTAGATCGCGAGGACGCGGACGTTGCGGACCTTGCCGGCGGTCAGCAGGTCGTTGGTGACCTGCTGGCACAGCTCACGGGTGGGGACCACGACGAGCGCCTGCGGCGCGTCGGTCAGCTGCTCGGGCGTGGCGCGCCCCGCCTCGACGTCGGCGGGGACGGTCACGCGCTCCAGGAGGGGGAGTCCGAAGCCGAGCGTCTTGCCGGTGCCGGTCTTGGCCTGGCCGATGACGTCGGAGCCGGAGAGCGCTACGGGGAGCGTCATCTCCTGGATGGGGAAGGGGGACATGATGCCGACTGCCTCGAGGGCTTCGGCCGTCTCGGAAAGAATGCCGAGGTCGCGGAACGTAGTCAGGGTGCTGCCTCTTCTGTGAGACGCGGTCCGAGGCGAACGCTGGGGGTCGTACCGTGCCGGGGTTGGTCATCCGGCCGTGGATGGGCCGGGTGGCGCGGGACCACTGCCGTCGCTCGAGCGCTCGTGCCGCTGAGGGGGCCCCTCATCTGCAGTCGTACGTGTCGTACGCACCGCGTGGAGGGCTGTCGGGTCGGAGCCGATCGGGCCACCGACCGGGCATCCTCATTCAAGGGACGCGCCCCTGGCACAGGAAAATGCTCAGTAAGCGCAATACCACTGTACCCCGGATTCGCGCATGTGTGTTGGACGAATTCATCGGAACGGTGTGATGTCGCCTTCTCACCGGGCCCTTCCACCGCTCCTCGGGCGGGCTATTGTGCGGTTCATGGAGACGCCTGACAACGCCACTGACCACCCCGAAGAAGCGCCCGGAGCGACCGGAATCGCCGCCCAGGACTGGGCCACCGCCTCCGCGGAGCCGCAGTACCGCGCCGCGGTCGTGGACCTGCTGGGCGCCCTCGCCTACGGCGAGCTGGCGGCCTTCGAGCGCCTCGCCGAGGACGCGAAACTCGCGCCGACCCTCGGGGACAAGGCGGCGCTGGCGAAGATGGCCGCCGCCGAGTTCCACCACTTCGAGCAGCTGTCCGACCGGCTCGCCGCCGTCGCCGAGGACCCGACCGCCGCGATGGAGCCGTTCGCCAAGGCGCTGGACGACTTCCACCGCCAGACGGCCCCCTCCGACTGGCTGGAGGGCCTGGTCAAGGCGTACGTCGGGGACTCGATCGCCAGCGACTTCTACCGGGAGGTCGCGGCCCGGCTCGACACCGACACCCGCTCCCTGGTCCTCGCCGTGCTCGACGACACCGGCCACGGCAACTTCGCCGTGGAGAAGGTGCGTGCCGCGATCGAGGCCGACCCCCGGCTCGGCGGGCGGCTCGCGCTCTGGGCCCGCCGGCTGATGGGCGAGGCGCTGTCGCAGGCCCAGCGGGTGGTCGCCGACCGCGACGCGCTCTCGACGATGCTGGTGGGCGGCGTCGCGGACGGCTTCGACCTGGCGGAGGTGGGCCGGATGTTCTCCCGGATCACCGAGGCCCACACCAAGCGCATGGCCGCGCTGGGGCTGGCCGCGTAACACTCCTGGGCACCTGGGCACCTGGGCTACTGGGCTACTGGGCCGCCGCCGACCTCGTGAGGCGGCGGCCGCGCGGGCGGATCAGCAGCGACAGGGTCACCGCACCGACGACGACGGCGCCGACCAGGGTCGCCACGCCGTGGCCGGGGCCCAGCGCCGAATGCGTGAGGAACGCTCCGAACAGAGCCCCCAGCGCACCGGTGAGATAAACAGCACGGACGGAGGGGAGCCGGTCGGACAGTGAGCGGACGGCCACCCAGGACAGGCCGAGTCCGAGCACGGCGGCGCCGAAGGATTCCCAGAGCACGAAGGATCACCTCGCGGGGGTGTGCGGGGCGGGCAAATCGGTCGTAGGCGGTACTACCCCTGGCCCGCGCCGTACAACCCTCCGCCGGGCCGGGGAACCCGTACGGGTAAGGCTCCGCGCACCACGGCGTACGGGAGCGGCCCGCCGGGCACAGGGGAGCGGCCCGGCTCGAACACCAGCCGGCCCTCGATCCAGGCCAGGTCCTTTTGCCCGTCCAGGCGCTCGCGCTGGC
>NZ_JBEYKR010000157.1:0-15986 GCF_040703535.1 Streptomyces sp. NPDC007346 | reverse complement strand
ACGCCCATCGCACTGGGCGCGCTCAAGAGCCAGATCGGCCACCTGGAAGCCGCGGCCGGGATTGCCTCGGTGATCAAGAGCCTGCTGTGCCTGCACCTCCGGCGCGCGGACGGCCGTGCTCGCCGTGCCGTTCGCCACCCCGCCCGGGGGCGCGGCGGCGGCCCTCGCCGCGCTCGACTCCACCGTACGAGGGATCGCCGACGCGGCCGTGGCCGACGTCCTGCTGGTGCCGACCGCCGAAGGCCTGTACGCGGTCGAGGCGGCGGCCCCCGCGGTGGCGGTGGAACCCCTCGTCCCGCTCGACCTGACCCGCCCGCTCGCCGCCCTCACCCTGTCCGGCGCGACCGGCACCCTGCTCTGCGACGCGGACGCGAGCGCCAGCGCCGTACGGCGTGGTCTGCTCGCCGGGGCCGGACTGCTCGCCTCCGAACAGCTCGGGATCGCTCAGTGGTGCCTGGACGAGACCGTCCGGTACACCCGCGAACGCCACCAGTTCAACCGGCCGGTGGGCTCGTTCCAGTCGCTCAAGCACCGGATGGCGCAGCTCTGGCTGGAGGTCGTCTCGGCCCGCGCCGCCGCCCGCAACGCCGCCGACGCGCTGGCCACCCACAGCCCCGACGCCCCGCTCGCGGTCGCGGTGGCCCAGGCGTACTGCTCCGGCGTCGCGGTCCACGCCGCCGAGGAGTGCGTACAGCTCCACGGCGGGATCGGGATGACCTGGGAGCACCCGGCGCACCTCTACCTCAAGCGCGCCAAGGCGGACTCCATCGCGTACGGCACGGCGGGCAGCCACCGCCGGGCCGTCGCGGAGCTGGCGGAGCTGCCGGCTCCGTAGCCCTTGACCGCCTCCGGGCGCATCGGTCCGCTCGTCCATTGCGGTGGTGTGCGTGTGCGGGGCGATCCGTTCCGCCCCGGCGGGCCGTTGGTCCGTGGGGCGCGACTGCGCTCGGGCATACGACTGACAAGGGTGTGAGGCAGACGATGACGGACATGGATCGCAGGAGGGTTCTGCAACTGACCTCGGCGGCGACCGTCGCCGGGGGACTGGTCGCCGGGGCGGCCGGTCCCGCCCACGCGGCGCGCAGGGCGGCCCGCCGGATCGTCCTGACCGGCAGGCGCACGGGCGCGAACATCCCGGACGTCCTCACGGTCGGGATCCCCTACTTCGTCCGGTACGACCTGTCGGACGCCCAGGGCGACAGCGTGGGCACCGAGAACGCGCACTGCCTGCCTGTCGCCGTGGGGCTGGACGGCTCGTTCGTCCTGGCGACGCTGGTCCTGAGCCTCGACGACGGCCTGATCACGGCTGCCACGGCCTTCGACCGGCCGCTTCCCGCCGTGACCGAGTCCCCGGTGAACGCTCGGCCGTGGTCCCACGTCTTCGCGATCACCGGAGGGACGGGAGCCTACGAGGGAGCGGCCGGCTCGATCACGATCGACCACCGGACGAGGGACGAGGACGTGCTCACCATCGACCTGGCCGACGCTTCGCTGTAGGCGGGCGAGACCGGCCTCCTGAGGGACCGTTCCCTGTCGTACCGGCCCCGGTGCACGCGTCTCGCCGGTCGAGGCGGGGTGTACCGGGGCCTTTTATGTGCTGTTTAATTGCACACTGTTCGCAATAACAGTCGATCTTGAACAGGGATGTGCAGAGTATGACGGCCCGATCGATACGGGGGGCGGTCGCCGCCACGCTGGCGACCGCACTCTCCCTGACCGCGGCAGGCTGCTCCGACCCGGACAGCCCCAAGAGCGCCTCCGGGACCGGCGCCACCTCGGCCGTCGTCGGCATCGCCTACGAGCCCGACAGCCTGAGCCCGCTGCTCGGCTACGGCAAGGACGGCAACTCCAAGATCTTCGACGGGCTGCTCACCCTGGACGGGGAGATGAAGCTCAGCCCCGCCCTCGCCGCCGAACTGCCCGAGGTCAGCGCCGACGGGCTGACGTACACGTACAAGCTGCGCCAGGGCGTGAAGTTCAGCGACGGCAAGGCGTTCGGCGCCAAGGACGTCGTCTTCACCTACCGCGCCATCCTCGACGAGAAGACCAACAACCCCTCCCGCGCCGAACTGGACGCCGTCAAGGACGTCACGGCGAAGGGCGAGGACACCGTCGTCTTCACGCTCAAGTACCCCTACGCGCCGTTCGCCCAGCGCACCGTCCTGCCCATCGCCCCCGAGCACGTCGCGGGCAAGCAGGACGTCAACACCGGCGCCTTCACCACCCGCCCCGTCGGCACCGGCCCGTACGTCCTCACCAAGTGGTCCAAGGGCGAGAAGCTCAGCTTCACCGCCAACCCCCACTACTGGGGCGGCGAACCCGAGGTGAAGAAGTTCACCATGGCGATCATCAAGGACGACGACGTGCGCGCCACCCGGCTGCGCTCCGGCGACCTCGACGGCGCGATCCTGCCGCCCAACCTGGCCAAGGGGTTCGCGGACGACAAGGCGAAGAAGACGTACGCCGCGACCACCTACGACTACCGCACGGTGACGCTGCCCACGCACAACGAGGTCGCCGGCGACACCGCCGTGCGCCGCGCCCTCGATGTCGCGGTCGACCGGCAGACCATGGTCGACGCCATCCTCAACGGCAGCGGCAAGCCCGCCTACGGGCCCGTCCCCACCGACAGCGAGTGGTTCACGAAGGGCACCGAGCGCAAGCACGACCTCGCCGAGGCGAAGAGGATCCTGGACGAGGCCGGCTGGAAGCCGGGCAAGGACGGCGTCCGGGTGAAGGACGGGGTGCGCGCCACCTTCCCGCTCTGGTACCTCAGCGGTGACAAGCTCCGCCAGGAGCACGCCCTCGCCTACGCCTCCGACGCCAAGAAGGCGGGCATCGACATCCGCACCGAGGCCGGGACCTGGGAGGTCATCGAGCCCCGGATGAAGCACGACGCCGTCCTCGCGGGCGGCGGCTCGCCCGCCGACCCGGACTTCGACCAGTACAGCCTGCTGAAGTCCTCCCTGGCGGGCGACGGCTTCAACAACATGGCCTGGTACGACAACCAGGCCGTCGACGCGGCGATCGAGGCGGGCCGCAGGAGCGGCGACAAGGCCGAGCGCACGAAGGCGTACGACACCGTCCAGCGCGAGCTGGTGAAGAACCCGGGCTACACCTTCCTCACCCACATCGACCACCTCTACGTCGTCGACGACCGCTTCGGCCCCCTCACCACCCAGGTCGAGCCGCACGACCACGGCCTGGCCTCCGGCCCCTGGTGGAACGTCGAGAAGTGGAAGCCCGAAAGCACGGGAGACACGCAGAAGTGAGCACCCGCCTCCCCTGGGGGCCGATGGCACGGATGACGGGACGGCGGGCCCTGTTCGCCGTCCCGGTCCTCCTCGCCGTCACCTTCGGCGTCTTCGCCGTCGCCGCCGCGTCCCCCTTCGACCAGGTCAAGGCGTACGCGGGCACCGCCGGACTCAGCGCCTCGCAGGAGAACCTGGACCAGCTCCGGGTCAACCTCGGCGTCGACCAGCCGCTCGTCACACGCTGGTGGAACTGGCTGACCTCGGCGCTCCAGGGCGACCTCGGCGACTCCACCGTGATGCGCCAGCCGGTCGCCGACGTGATCGTCGAACGCATGGGCTGGTCCGCCCTGCTCGCCACCTCCGCCTTCCTGATCGCCATCCTGCTCGGCACCGGACTCGGCGTCCTGGCCGCCCGCAGGCCCGGCGGCTGGCTCGACCGGGGCGTCAGCTCCGCCGCGTACACCCTGGAAGCCGCCCCCGCCTTCTGGCTCGGCCTCCTCGTCATCTGGCTCTTCGCCCTGAAGCTGGACCTCCTCCCGGCCGGCGGGCTCACCGACGCCGCCAGCGAGACCGTCACCTTCGGCCAGGTCGCCTCCCACCTGGTGCTGCCCGCGGCCGTCCTCGGGATCTCCCAACTGCCGTGGTTCTTCCTGTACGTACGCCAAGGGGTCACCGACGCCCTGGCGGAGGACCCCGTGCGCGGGGCGCGCGCCCGCGGGCTGAGCGAGCGCACGGTGCTCCTCGGCCACGCACTGCGCTCCGGGATGCTGCCGATGCTCACCCTGATCGGCTCCCGCGTCCCCGAGCTCATCACCGGCGCACTCCTCATCGAGACGGTCTTCAGCTGGCCCGGCATCGCCGCCGCCACCGTGGAGGCCGCCACCTCGGTCGACTTCTCCCTGCTCGCCGCGCTGACGGTGCTCGCCACCGCCGCCGTACTGCTGGGCAACCTCCTCTCCGACCTGCTCTACGGGCTCGCCGACCCCCGGGTGGCCTTCGATGGCTGAGACCGCACTCGCCCTCCCGGGCCGCACCACCCGCCGTATCCGGGTGGCCACCTCCGTGACCATCGTCGTCGTCGTCGCCCTCGCCGTCCTGATCGTCCCGCCGCTGGCCCAGCTCGACGAACAGGCCGTGGACCTGTCCAACAAGCTCCACCCGCCGTCCTGGGCGCACCCCTTCGGCACCGACGACGTCGGCCGCGACCTGCTGCTGCGCTGTGTCTACGGGCTCCGCGTCTCGCTGCTCGTCGGACTGGTCGCGGCCCTCACCGCCACGGTGCTCGGCACGGCGATCGGCGCGCTCGCGGCGGCCTCCGGCGGCTGGACCGACCGGATCGTGATGCGGCTCGTCGACACCTTCTCCTCGGTGCCGCACCTGCTGCTCGGGATCTTCATCGTGGCGATGTTCCGGCCCGGCGTCTGGCCGGTGATCATCTCGGTGGCCCTCACCCACTGGCTCTCCACCGCCCGGATCGTCCGCTCCGAGGTGCTCTCGCTGCGCTCGCGCCCCTTCATCGACGCGGCGATCTCCGGCGGCGCGTCCCGGGGCCGGGTCATCGTGCGGCACCTGCTCCCCGGGGTGCTGCCGCAGGCCGGTCTCGCGGCGGTCCTCATGGTGCCGCACGCCATGTGGCACGAGTCCGCGCTCTCCTTCCTGGGGCTCGGACTCCCCGCCCACCAGGCCAGCCTCGGCAACCTCGTCCAGTCCGCGCGCGGTTCGCTGCTCGCGGGGGACTGGTGGCCGACGCTCTTCCCCGGCCTCTTCCTGATCATTCCGACCCTCGCCCTGGCGGGCCTCGCCGGAGCGTGGCGCGACCGGATCAACCCGCGCCGGAAATCGGAGCTGATGCTGTGACCGCCCCGGAAGCCGTGACCCCCGCACCCGACCCCCTCACCGCCACGCCCGTTCTCGCCGTCCGCGACCTCTCCGTACGCTTCCGGATGCGCGGCGGGCGGGACATCGCGGCGGTCACCGACGCCCGCTTCTCCGTCGCGCCCGGGGAGTGCCTGGCCCTGGTCGGGGAGAGCGGCTGCGGCAAGTCCGTCCTGGCCTCCGCCCTGCTCGGCCTGCTCCCCGCCAACGCCCGGACCACCGGCAGCGCGGTGCTCGGCGGGGACATGGACCTGCTGACCGCCGGGGAGCGGACCCTGGCCCGTACGGTACGGGGACGGCGCATCGGACTCGTACCGCAGAGCCCCGCCGCCCACCTCACCCCGGTGCGCACCGTCCGCGCCCAACTGGAGGAGACCCTGCGCGAGCTGACCGGGGTGCGCGGGAGCGCGGCGGTCCGGGAGGCGGCGGGGGAGGCGGCGGCCAGGGCCTCGTTCCCCGCCGACCACCTCGACCGCTACCCGCACGAACTCTCCGGCGGCCTCGCCCAGCGCGCCGCCACCGCCCTCGCCCTGATCGGCGACGCCCCGCTGCTGCTGGCGGACGAGCCGACCACCGGGCTCGACCGGGACCTGGTCGAGCGGACCGTCGACGAACTGCGCCGCCACACCGACGAGGGCCGGGCGCTGCTGATCATCACGCACGACCTGGCGGCCGCCGAGCGGATCGCGGACCGGGTCGCCGTGATGTACGCGGGCCGGATCGTCGAGATCGCCGACGCCGGCCCCTTCTTCGGCGCCCCCGGGCCCCGCCACCCGTACGCCAAGGGGCTGCTCGACGCCCTGCCCGAACGGGACTTCGCCCCCGTCCCCGGCATGCCGCCCGAGCTCGGCGCGCTCCCCGACGGCTGCGCCTTCGCCGCCCGGTGCGCCCGCGCGGACAGCCGCTGCACCGCCGAACGCCCGGCCTTCGACGACGAACTCGCCTGCCACCACGGGCTCACCGGCCGCGCGCACCCCCTCACGAAGGAGGCCGCCGGTGCTTGAGCTGACCGGTATCACCGCCGGGTACGACCGCCGCGCCCCCGTGGTCCGTGACGTCTCCCTGCACGTCGGGCGCGGCGAGGCGGTGGGGCTCCTGGGCCCCAGCGGCTGCGGCAAGTCCACCCTGGCCAAGGTCGCCGCCCTCCTGCACCGCCCGGACGCCGGAACCATGACCCTCGACGGCACCCTCGTACGCGGCTGGCGGCACCGCGCCCCGCAAAAGCGGCGCACGGCCGTGGGCGTCGTCTTCCAGCAGCCCCGGCTCTCCGCCGACCCCCGCCTGAGCCTGCGCGAGCTGATCGCCCAGCCGCTGCGCGCCACCGGCCGGCGCCGGGAGGTGCCGGAGCGGGTGGCGGAACTGGCCCCGCTGGTCGGCCTCTCCGAGGAGCTGCTGGGGCGCCGCCCGCACGCGGTGAGCGACGGGCAGCTCCAGCGGGCCTGCCTGGCGCGGGCGCTGGTGCTGCGGCCGGGGCTGCTGATCTGCGACGAGATGACCGCCATGCTCGACGCCTCGACGACCGCCGCCCTGGTCGCGGTGGTGGAGGCCTACCGCGCGGAGTCCGGTGCCGCCCTGCTGGCCGTCGGCCATGACCGGGTCCTCCTGGAGCGCTGGTGCGACCGGACGGTCCGCTGGGGCGAGCAGGCTGTGGAGCGTGTCCCGGTGGGGTGACGGGTGTGGTCAGCGCGTCCCCGCAGCGGGAACGTGGAACGCGATCCAGGAGTCCGGCGGCAGCTCCGGGCGCCCCGGCACCGGCCGGTGCTCCTCGGTCCAGGCGCCGCCGGCCACCTCGCGGGCGACGCGGCGCCAGAAGCGTACGGCCGGGGCGTTGTCGTCCTGGAAGGCGACCTCCCACGGGCCCGGATGCCGGGCGAGGACGTCGCGGACGGCCCGCAGCCCGACGCCCGACCGGCGAGCGCCCCGTACGACGAAGAAGCTGTTCAGGACGGTGACCGGCCCGGCCAGGCCCCGGACGAAGGCGAGCCCGACCGGACGACCGTCCACCGTCAGCAGGTAGGGCACCCGGTCGGCTTCGGTGAAGGCCGCATCGAGCCGGTCGGTGCGGAAGGTCCCGTCCGGGGCGGGGGTGGCGGAGCTGAACTCGGACATGTCATGGCGGAACATCAGCCAGAGCCGCTCCGTCAGGGGACGGTCGTCGGCCGTGGCGAGGCGTACCTCTACGTGCACGTCGGGCATGGGGCTCCTTCTGCTCGCGTTCTGCTTGCGGGCACCGGGGAGAGGGTTCACCCGGGCATGAAAAAAGCCTCCCCGGCGGATGTGGATCCGTGGCGGGAAGGCTTGAAACGTCGCTCACACCTTATCAAGCGCTGATCAGAGGGAAGGCCGCCGCCCCGGCAAGCGGCAGGTACCTGACGAAGGTGAGGTGCCCGGACCCATGCGCGTCGCGCCCGGAGCGCCCCGCCCCCGTAACTCCTCCCGGCGGGGAGTACCCGTTCGGCGGACACGCCAGTGCGCCGAACGGCCGCCCCGCTGCGCCACACTGGCGGCCGAATGCCGCAAATCCGGCGCGGCGGAGGAGGTTGGCCATGGCCATTTCGATCTCACTGGTGCTGCTTCTGACGATCCTGGCGGTGATCTTCCTGCGCAACGGAGGGCTGAAGCTCTCGCACGCGCTGGTCTGCGCCCTGCTGGGGTTCCTCATGGCCAGTACGAGCATGGCGCCGACCATCCACGACGGCATCGGCGCCACCGCCAACCTGGTCAGCAGCCTGCACCCCTGACCCGGCCACCGGCCCGCCCCGGCGGGACCGTCCACGCGGCGCCCGGGGATCCCGCACAATGGTCAGATGTCCTTCCCGCCCCCCGGACGGCACTCGGGCGCCGCCCACCACGAGCACTGCAACACCGGCCTCTGCTGCCGGTGCCAGATGCGTACCTGGACCACCAAGGCGGGCAACGAGCGGCTCTGCGGGCCGTGCGCGGCCTGCTGCCAGAACTGCGGCCGGGCGCCCGCACCCCATCTGGACGGGCTCGACGGCGGAGTGTGCGCCGAGTGCCGGGGCCTGTGCGGCCGGTGCCACGCCCCGAAACGGCCCGACGGATCGTGCGGCTGCGACCGCTGGCGGGAGAACGCCAAGAGCAACCCGCGCGGCTACGTCCTCCAGGCGCTGCCGCCGCAGCTCCTCCAGGCGCTCGGCGGCCGGGTCCCCAGCACCGTCCACGACCTGATCCACCAGGAGCTGGCCCGCAACCGCAGCGCCGGCCTCCTCCGTGAGCGCATCGAGCGCCGCTGGAACCTGCGCTGGGCCCACGCCCTCAACGAGAAGGACGAGGACGGCCGCCGCCGCTGGAGCGCCCAGGACATCGCCGAGCAGTTGCTGACGCCCGGCTCCTGCTCCGACCCGCAGTGCGAGGACGGCCACCTCGTCACCACCGACACCCCGTGCCCCCGCTGCCGGCAGCCCCTGCACCGCTTCGTCACCTCGGTCGCCGACCACACCGCGACCCCCGAGCACGCCCACGCGGCGGCGGCCCGGATCCGCCGGGCGATGCTGGAGAACCGCTCGCGCAAGAAGCTCCCGCCGCGCGGGTAGGGAGCGGCTCGGGGGGTGTCACCGGGCCTGCCTCCGAACGGGCGCGGCCCGGAGTGTCGCCGGGGCGCGCGGCCGAGCGGCCCGGCCCGCAGTGGCGTACGCCAGGGTCCTCGACGGCCTCGTGGCGGTGGGCGACACCGGCCGAAACGCCGGGAAAGGCCGTCGGACGCCGCACAGAAGTGCACACAACCGCACGTGGCGACCGGGGCGCACGCCCTATGCTCGCGGCCATGGAGCAACGGGAAGTCGTGAAGCGCGTGATCGGCATCCTCACAGAGGCGCGCGAAATGCAGCGCCTGCTGGAGGCGGACCTCGAACGGGAAGATCTGGACACGGGAGCGGGCGCCGTCACCGCCCTGCTGAACGAGACGATGCCCCACATCGCCATCCCCGACGATTTCTCCGTCGAGGAGGTGGTGACCGTGGTCGGGCGCGAGGTCGGAGGCGCGGTCGAACAGCTCGTGAGCGCCTTCACCCTCGCCTTCACGATGCTGGCGCAGGTGCATGACTCGGGGCAGACGGACGTCTCCTCGGCCGATGTCCTCCAGGACCTGGCGCTGCGGGTCGAGGCGGGCGGCCCCGAGGACGAGGACGACGGTCCGGTGCTCTAGAGCCGCCCCGGCGGCCTCCTGCGTTCTGCGGCGCGCGTGGGCATAGTGGAGGGAGAAGCGTGACATCTCCTCGCGGTACGGAGGCAGCTGTGGGTAAGAGCACCGACATGGCCCGCGCCAAGGCGCGCCGGCTGAAGGGCATGAAGAAGGAGTCGGACGGCATCGCCCTCGGCGACGAGCGGATGAAGGCCGAGGGCAGGCGGGAGCAGGACGAGGCCCGCCGGCAGGAGGACCGGGCCCGCGCACTGGACGAGGCCTCCGACCGCTGAGGCGGTGGGGTGCCCGCGCCGCCGCGTTCACCGCGTACGGCACGGGCACCTTCCACGCACGCGCAGCCGGGTACAGGCGTCGGTCGCCCGCACGGGCGGCGAACCGCTTCAGCGTGCCCGCGCCGCCTCCTTGACCGTCTCCACGACGTCCTTGTCCAGCGCCGCCCGCACCAGCGCGGCCGCGAACCTCGCGTCGTCGTGCCCGCGCGCCGCCTCGGCCAGCTTGCCGGGGGAGACGGGCAGGCCCAGCCGCTCGGCCCCCTGCCGCCCCTTGGCCCCCACCCAGGGGCCGGTCTCCGGCCAGAGGGACTGCACCTCGCGTACGAAGATGTCGGCCCCGGCCGGTCCGATGCCCGGGACGCGCTGGAGCTCCTCCATCAGCCGGTCCCGGTCGCCGTCGGCCTCCTCGCGCAGCCGGCGCAGATCGCCGTGCCAGGTGTCCAGGACGAGCTGTGCGCCCTCCCCGAGCTGGGTGGCGGTGCGCTCGTCGTAACGCCGGTAGTGGCCCTCCCCCAGCGCGTCCACCCGCTGTTGCCAGGTCGCGTCCACCATCCGGCGCGGGGTGCGCATGCGGTGGTCGAACAGGGCGCGGGCGGCCGCGACGGCGACCGAGGCGCGGATACGGGCGCTCAGCAGGAGGCTCAGCACCAGGAGCTGGTAGAGGGGCTGCGGGGTGTTCTTCAGCCGGATGCCCGCTTCCTGCGCGTACGTCCGGCCGCACTCCTCCACCAGCGCGTCGGCGATCCGGCCCGCCGAGGGGGCGCTCTTCCCGCTCATGCCAGACCGAAGACCCGGGCGACGAAGAACCCGGCGACCAGCAGCGCGCCGAGCACGATCAGAGCCACCCACACGGCCGGGTGCTCCCAGATGCCTCCGTCGGGGCGTTCCTCGTGGGCTTCGCCGATCGAGCCCTCGGCGGGGGGCGTCTCTGTCGGTGGATTCAGCAGAACAGCCATGGGTCCAGGGTCCCTCCGTCCGGGCTCCGGCGCACGCCGTACCGCCGCCGCCCCTCTCCGGCCACCGGCACAGGGCCGTACGGAGGCACCCCGGGCACGGAGCGCTGCGCGCGGGGAATTCGGGGCACCGTCAAGGAATGCCCGCAGTTTCCGCACCCGTCATCAAGCTCGTGCAGCGCACCACCGAACCCGCGGGGGTCCAGACGCTGCGCTCGACCGCAGCCGCCGTCATCGCCTACTCCGTGGCCGTGTGGGCCCTGCCCGAGCCGGCTCCGCTGACCGCGCCCCTCACCGCACTCCTGGTCGTGCAGGTGACCCTCTACGCCACCCTCACCACCGGCGTCCGCCGCGTGAACTCCGTCGTCGTCGGCGTGCTCATCGCCATCGCCTTCAGCTCCCTGGTGGGGCTGAGCTGGTGGAGCCTCGGACTGACCATCTTCAGCTCGCTGCTGATCGGGCGGCTGGTGCGGGTCAACGAGTTCGTCCCCGAGGTGGCGATCAGCGCGATGCTCGTGCTCGGCGTCTCCCAGGTCGCCGACACCGCCTGGGACCGGGTCTGGGAGACGCTCATCGGGGCGGTGGTCGGGCTGCTGTTCAACCTGGTCTTCGCCCCGCCCGTCTGGGTCAGGTCGGCCGGCACCTCCATCGGCTCACTGGCCGGCCGGATGGGCACGATGCTCCGCAGCATGGGCGAGGAGGTGGTGGGGAACAACCCCGTCCACCGGGCGGCGGCCCGGCTCCACGAGGCCCGCAGGCTCGACCACGACATCGTCGAGGTCGACGCCTCGCTCCGCCAGGCGGAGGACAGTCTCACCCTCAACCCCAGGGTGAGACAAGGGCTGCTCTACCGGGTGGTCCTGCGCACCGGACTCGACACCCTGGAGATCTGCGCGGTGGTGCTGCGCGTCCTGTCCCGCACCCTGACCGACCTGGCGAAGGCCCGGACCGAGGAGACGCTGTTCCCGGCCGACGTGGCGGGGCTGCTCCAGGAGCTCTTCGGCCAGCTCGCCGACGCCATCGAGAGCTTCGCCGAACTGGTCACCGCTCCGCTCGCCGCCGACGGCGAGGCGGCGGAGGACCGGCTCGCCGAGGCGCTCGCCCGCAGCCGTACCACCCGTGACCGCGTGGCCGACCTGCTCCTGGAGGACGTCCAGGAGCACCCGCGCCAGTGGCAGCTGCACGGGGCCCTGCTCGCCGAGATCGACCGGGTACTGGCCGAGCTGGACATCGACGAGCGGACGAAGCGGCTGGGCGAGGAGCTGGACCGGCGCTCGTCCGAGGCCCATGAGCGCCACCCCCGCCTCCGCGCGCTCGTACGGCGGCTGAGCCGGGCCACCACATGATCCGTCTCCGGCGGGGCACGCGGGATGCGGAAGCCCCGGGTGACTGGTTCGCTGGGGGCAGTGGCCCCTTCAGGGCCTCTTTCGGCCAAGGATGTGTCCAAGGAGTGGTGATGAGCGGTTCGGACGAACCCGCCGACCTGGCGCGGCAGATGCGTGAGAAGGCCCAGCAGCTCGCCGAGGCCGCGGAACGCGCGAGTGACCCGCAGGAACGTGAGCGGCTGGAGAAGAAGTCCCGGACGATCCGGGACCGGAGCGAGCAGCAGAGCGGAATGGCCGCCGGGGACATCTATCCCGAGAAGTGACCGGGTACCCCGAGAAGTGACCGAGCGGGCGCCGCCCACCGGCTCTGCGCGAAGGCGCCCCGCCCGCCCCGGACCCCTTCCGGGGCGGGCGCTCCACGTCCGCGCGCTTCGGGGGTACGGGCCGGCCACCGGCGCTCCGGGGTACGGGGCCGGGCCACCGGCGCTCCGGGGGTACGGGGCACTCACCCCGCACCTCTGACCCCTGGGAGTACGGGGGCACTCACCCCGCACCCCTGACCCCTGGGAGTACGGGGGCACTCACCCCGCCCACTCCAGCAGCCGCTCGACCGGCCAGGCCGTCACCACCCGGTCCGCCGGTACGCCGCACTCCTCCGCCCGCGCGCAGCCGTTGATCTGCCAGTCGAGCTGCCCGGGGGCGTGCGCGTCGGTGTCGATCGCGAAGAGGGTGCCCGCCTCGACGGCCTTGCGCAGCAGACGGCGCGGCGGATCCAGCCGCTCCGGTCGGCAGTTGATCTCCACCGCCGTCCCCGCCTCGGCACACGCGGCGAAGACCCGGTCCGCGTCGAACTGCGACTGCGGCCTGCCGCGCCCCGACAGCAGCCGGCCCGTGCAGTGGCCCAGCACATTCGCCCGCGGATGGCGTACGGCCGCCTCCAGGCGCCGGGTCATCGGGGCCGCGTCCATCCGCAGCTTGGAGTGGACGGAGACCACCACCACGTCCAGCCGCTCCAGCAGCTCCGGCTCCTGGTCCAGCGAACCGTCCGGCAGGATGTCGCACTCGATCCCGGTCAGCAGACGGAACGGCGCCCACTCCTCGTTGAGCCGCGCCACCACCTCCAACTGCTCCCTCAGCCGCTCGGGTGACAGCCCCCGGGCCACCGTCAGCCGGGGCGAATGGTCGGTGAGCACCGCCCACTCGTGCCCCAGCTCCGCCGCCGTCCGGCCCATCTCCTCGATCGGGCTGCCGCCGTCCGACCAGTCGGAGTGGAGATGGCAGTCGCCCCGCAGCCGGGCCAGGAGCTCTCGGCCCTCCCCGGGCGCGGGCTCGGCGGCGGCCTCCTCCTCCAGCCGCTCCAGGTAGCCGGGCACCTCACCCGCCTCGGCCTCCCGGATCACCTGCGCGGTACGCGGCCCGATCCCGGCCACCCGTTCCAGGGTCCCCGCGGCCACCCGCTCGGCCGCCTCCCCGGGGCCCATCGCGGTCACGGCCTCGGCGGCCGTACGGAAGGCCTTCACCCGGTAGGTGGCGGCCTGCGAGCGTTCCAGCAGGAACGCGATACGCCGCAGAGCGGTGACGGGGTCCACGGGCACCTCCATGAGGTCCATCGGCACCTCCACGGGAGCGTCGGCACCTCCACGGGGAGCGTCGTCGGTCGCGGGAAGCGTCTCAGGGCGCGTCCGGCTCCGCCACCCAGCGCCGGGCCCCGAAGTCGTAGTCGTGGACGGGCCGCCCCGGTGCCCCGCTCGTACGGAACGGGCGCCCGCCGTCGTCGATCCGTACCGTGCCGGACCGGTCCCCGTCGCTCCACCGCAGCTCCGCGACCCAGTCGCAGTCGCAGCGGGCCGTACGCGCGGTGACGAGGAAGACCTCGGGGTCCGAGGCCGAGACGCGGTACGGGAAGGAGACCGCCGCGATGGCCTTGCCCGTGTCGTGGCCCGGCACGGACCGGGCCACGGGACGCTCCGCGTCGAGATCGACGTCGAACATCCTCGGGGTCAGAGCCCCGCCGCACCCGGAGCTCATCCGGTGCACCCGCCCCGGCGCGGGCTCCCGACGCTCCACCACCCGGATCCGCAACGCTTCCAGGACCACCGCCCGCTCGTCGGTGCCCTGGAGGGTGATCCGTACGCCGGTCTCGCCCGCGTGCACCGCGCCGAGGGCCCGCGCCCACGGCTCCGCGTCGGCCTCGGCCGGTGGCGGCGGGACGGCCGCCGGGGGCCGGGCGATGAGGTAGGCGTGGCCGCAGCCGTACTTCCAGACGTGGTCGTCACCGGTCCAGCTGAACGGGGGAGTCGCGGGCTGCGCCACCGACGGCCGCCGCTCGGGGCGCTCGGGCCGCGAGGGGCCGCCGAAGGCCGCGACCAGGCCGAGCGCCAGGGCGGCGACGGCGCACACGGCGAGGGCCGGTATCCAACGGCGTACGGAGGGGGAGCGGGGTACGGACGCCGGCGGCCCATCGGTGTACGCGGGCACGGGCCGGCCCTGGTCGCGGTGTACGGAAGCGGGGGCGAGGGCGGGAGGTGCGGCGGCCGGTAAGGAGCCGCTGAGAACCTCCGTACCCGCCCTCTGCGGGCTCTCGCCCGAGCCCGAGCCGGAGCCCGAGCCGGAGCCCGAGCCGGAGCCCGAGCCGGAGCCGGAGTCCGAGCCTGAGCTTGGGTCCGAGTCCGAGCCGGAGCCGGAGCCGGAGCCCGAGCCTGAGCTTGGGTCCGAGTCCGAGCCGGAGCCTGAGTCCGAGTCCGAGCCTGGGCCGGAGCCCGAGCCGGAGCCCGAGCCGGAGCCGGAGGCCGAGCCGGAGCCTGAGCCCGAACCGGAGCCCGAGCCCGGCTCCGGGGCTGAGCCCGCGTGCGTCTCTCCACCCGCACCGGCCGTCGACTCCGCCGTCGACTCCGCCGGAGCCCCCGCCGCCCCGCCCGCCTCGGCGGCCGGGGCCGCCGCCCTCGCCCCCTCCTGCCGCTCCACGCGCTCCGCGTCCGCCCGCAGCCACAGGCCGTGCAGAGCCTCCCGCTCCTCGCCCGTGCGCCCGCACAGCCGGGCCAGCCGCTCCACCGGGGCGAACTCCGCAGGCACCGTCCGCCCGGTGCAGTACCGGTGGAGCGTCGAGCCGCTGACCCCGATCCGGCGGGCGAGCGCCGCGTACGTCCGGCCCGAACCCTCCCGCAGCTCCCGCAGGCGCTCCGCCAGCGCCTCCCGCGCCGATTCCTCGCCCGTTCCCCCGTCACCCGACACCCGCTCGACCTCCCCGGCCGTCCCGGAGGGCGTTCCACCCCACCGGGAACACCCACGTCAGCGGGGGGTGGGACGGTTCCAGGCCGCCCGGAACCCGTGTCGTGCTTGTCGCGGCCGGGCCGCCCGCCCCAGGCTGGTGCCGCACCACCCGACCCGACCGCTCGACACCCGAACGGGGAGTTCGCCCATGCGCACCACCCGCACGATCCGCACCGCACTCCTGACCGCCGCGGCCGCGGGCCTCGCCGTCACCGCGCTGTCCACGGCACCGGCCTCAGCCGCCCCCGCCGCGCCGAAGTTCCTCTCCGCCGGGCAGTGGCCCGCCTCCCTCACCCCCTGGACCGCGGGCCCGGTCCAGCGGGGACTGCCCGAGGACGGCTCCGTCTGCACGGCGGGAACCACCCCGGCCGCGGGCACCCGGCACCGGGACTTCCGTACGGAGCTGGACACCGGGGCCCGCCAGACGATCACCGTCGCCCCCACCACCGCCCAGGCCGAGGCGCTCGCCGCCGAGCTGCGGACCGCGCTGGCGACCTGCCTCGACCGGCTCAAGGAGCAGGAGCCCGGCCTCGAGGGCGTCAGCCGCTACCACGGCCGGGTGAACGTGGAGGAGGGCGCGCACGTCTACAGCATCGACACGTCCTACCCGGAGGTCGGCGCCACCGACATCGGCCTCCACGCGGTCGGCCGGGACGGCCGCACGGTGACCGTCCTGGAGTGGGGGCAGCTGGGGGACCTGGACGGCGCCCCGCTGAAGGGGTTCAGGAAGACGACCGCCACCGCCGTCGCCAAGCTGCACTGAGCCCGCAGGAGGCGGTACGGCGCCGGGCCGGCCGGTGAGGCCCCCTCCCCGGCCGGCCCCCCGGGGGGGGCCCCCCCCCCGGCGGGGCGGAAGGTGGGGGGGGGGGCCCGGC
>NZ_JBEYKR010000156.1:0-16228 GCF_040703535.1 Streptomyces sp. NPDC007346 | reverse complement strand
CCCGAATCGGTGGCCAGCAGGCTGGCCTGGGCCCCGAGATAGCGCGACAGCGCCTCGACCCGGGGCCAGGCTTCCGGGGTGGTGTACAGGTGCGCCCTGGGGCGCCGCGGCCGACTGCACAGCGGTGGTACGGGGTGGGGCTCAGCTATCGGCGGACTGCTTCAGCGCCGCCATGGCCCGCTCGGTCACGTCGGTGACCTTGCCGAGCGCGGAGATGGTCACCACCAGGTCCTGGGACCGGTAGTAGTCGATGATCGGCTCGGTCTGGCTGTGGTAGACCTCCAGCCGGGTCCGGACCGTCTCCTCGCTGTCGTCGTCCCGCTGGTACAGCTCGCCGCCGCAGGCGTCGCAGACACCCTCGGTCTTCGGCGGGTTGTACGTCGCGTGGAAGACGTGCGCGCTGTCGTTGCGGCAGATGCGGCGACCCGCGATCCGCTTCACGACCTCTTCCTCGGGGACCTCCAGGTCGAGGACGGCGTCAAGCTTCACGCCCTCGTCCTTGAGCATCACGTCAAGGGCTTCGGCCTGACCCACGTTCCTGGGGAAGCCGTCCAGCAGGAAGCCGTTCTCGGCGTCCTCCTGGGACATGCGGTCCTTGGCCATCCCGATGGTGACTTCGTCCGGCACCAGCTGGCCCGCGTCCATGTAGGCGCGTGCCTGCTTGCCAAGGGCGGTGCCCTGGCTGATGTTGGCGCGGAAGAGGTCGCCCGTGGAGATGTGCGGAATCGACAGGTTCTTGGCAAGGTACGCAGCCTGCGTTCCCTTGCCGGCACCCGGAGGCCCGACGAGGACGATTCGCATCAGCGGAGGAACCCTTCGTAATTGCGCTGCTGGAGCTGACTCTCGATCTGCTTCACGGTTTCCAGACCCACACCCACGATGATGAGGATGCTCGTCCCGCCGAACGGGAAGTTCTGGTTCGCACCGCCGAAGCCTGCCAACGCCATCGTCGGCACCAGAGCGATCAGGCCCAGATACAGCGAGCCCGGCCAAGTGATCCTGTTGAGCACGTAGCTCAGGTACTCGGCAGTAGGTCGACCTGCCCGGATGCCCGGGATGAAGCCACCATACTTCTTCATGTTGTCGGCGACTTCGTCGGGGTTGAACGAAATAGCCACGTAGAAGAAGGCGAAGAACACGATGAGTACGAAGTACACCGCGATGTAATACGGGTGGTCACCCGTCACGAAGTGGTCCTGGATCCAGGTGGCCCAGCCCGAGGTGGACCCGGAGAACTGGACGATCAGTGACGGGATGAAGAGCAGCGAGGAGGCGAAGATGACGGGGATCACACCCGCCTGGTTCACCTTCAGCGGGATGTACGTCGACGTACCGCCGTAGGACCGGCGTCCGATCATGCGCTTCGCGTACTGCACCGGGATGCGGCGCTGGGCCTGCTCGACGAAGACGACGAGGGCGACCATGACGAAGCCGATGAGGATGACCGTGCCGAACTCGATCCAGCCGTCGGCCAGCTTGCCGCTCTCCTTGATGGCCCACAGGGCGCCGGGGAACGTGGCGGCGATCGAGATGAACATGAGGATCGACATGCCGTTGCCGATGCCCTTGTCGGTGATGAGCTCACCGAGCCACATGACGCAGGCGGTACCGGCGGTCATGGTGATGACCATGACCAGGGTCGTGAAGATCGATTTGTCCGCGACGATCTGGTTGGCCACGGAACAGTTCTGGAACAGCGCCCCGCTCCGGGCGGTGGCGACGAGGCCGGTGCCCTGGAGGACGGCCAGGGCGACCGTCAGATAACGCGTGTACTGCGTGATCTTCGCCGTGCCGGACTGGCCCTCCTTCTTGAGGGCTTCCAGCCGGGGGATCACGACGGTCAGCAGCTGAAGGATGATGCTGGCCGTGATGTACGGCATGATGCCGAGCGCGAAGATGGTGATCTGCAACAGGGCGCCACCGCTGAACATCTGCATCAGACCGAGCAGGCCACCCGAATCGGCCTGGTCGATGCACTGCTGGACCTTCGCGTAGTCGACGCCGGGAGCCGGGACGTGGGCCCCGAGCCGGTAGATCACGATGATGCCGAGCGTGAAGAGCAGCTTCTTGCGCAGGTCGGGCGTCTTGAACGCTCGGGCGAACGCGGTGAACACGGTGCCTCCTGCGACCCCCGCGCTATGCGTCAGAGGCGACGGGTCTGGATGGGACTGGATGGGATCGGATACAAGGCAGCCCTACATCGTAAGGAGGCCACAAAAGATTAACGGCGCCACCCTACCCGGCCCGGGACTGAGCAGGAAACACACACTGCACACCGGTGCAACGCCTGTTCCCCCGCCCGCGCCGTGAAAGACCGGCCAAGCCACACCATTTGGGACGTGAACGCCCCTCGGCTCCCCCACCGCCGGTGCGGTGGACACCCGTTCAACCTTTCCCGAGCCTTTACGGTTCCCGTACAGCGCCACAAACACGAAAAAGCCCGGCCGGCCACCTCCGAGGAGGCGACCGGCCGGGCTCAGGTCTGTACCGGGGCTCAGACGAGCTCGGTGACCGTACCGCCGGCGGCGGTGATCTTCTCCTTGGCGGAGCCGGAGACGGCGTCAACCGAAACCTGCAGCGCCACGGAGATCTCGCCCTGTCCGAGGACCTTGACGAGGTGGTTGTTGCGCACAGCGCCCTTGGCGACCAGGTCGGCCACCGTGACCTCTCCACCCTCGGGGTAGAGCGTCGCGAGCTTGTCCAGGTTCACGACCTGGTACTCCGTGCGGAACGGGTTCTTGAAGCCCTTGAGCTTCGGGAGACGCATGTGGAGGGGCATCTGGCCACCCTCGAAGCGCTCCGGAACCTGGTAACGGGCCTTCGTACCCTTGGTACCACGGCCTGCGGTCTTACCCTTGGACGCCTCACCACGACCCACACGGGTCTTGGCGGTCTTGGCGCCCGGGGCAGGCCGGAGGTTGTGGGCCTTCAGCGGGCTGTTCTCCGCCATGTCAGTCAACCTCCTCAACCGTCACGAGGTGGCGGACGGTGTTGGCCATTCCGCGGAACTCGGGGCGGTCCTCCTTGACAACCGAGTCGTTCAGGCGCTTGAGCCCGAGCGAACGCAGGGTGTCGCGGTGGTTCTGCTTGCTGCCGATGTACGACTTCGTCTGCGTGATCTTGAGGCGAGCCATTACGCACCCGCTCCCGCACGCGCACGGAGCAGAGCCGCGGGGGCGACGTCCTCGAGGGGCAGACCGCGGCGGGCCGCGATCTCCTCGGGACGCTGCAGGCCCTGGAGGGCCGCCACGGTCGCGTGCACGATGTTGATCGCGTTGGACGAGCCAAGCGACTTCGACAGGATGTCGTGAACGCCGGCGCACTCGAGCACGGCACGCACCGGGCCACCGGCGATAACACCGGTACCGGGGGACGCCGGCTTGAGCAGGACGACGCCCGCAGCCTTCTCGCCCGTGATCGGGTGAGGGATGGTGCCCTGGATACGCGGAACCTTGAAGAAGTTCTTCTTGGCCTCTTCAACGCCCTTGGCGATGGCCGCGGGAACTTCCTTGGCCTTGCCGTATCCGACACCGACGGTGCCGTCACCATCGCCCACCACGACCAGCGCGGTGAAGCTGAAGCGACGACCACCCTTCACAACCTTGGCGACGCGGTTGATCGCGACGACGCGCTCGACGTACGCGGTCTTCTCGGCGGCGCTGGCGCCACCGTCACGGCCCTTCCGGTCCCGCCGCTCGCCGCCACCGGCACCGCTTCCGCGGCGCTGGGGTCCAGCCATTGGATTTACCTCTCTCTGTTACGTCCGCTGTGCGTAGGAACCGGGGCTTAGAACTTCAGCCCGGCTTCACGGGCGGCGTCAGCCAGAGCGGCAATCCGCCCGGCGTACTGGTTACCACCGCGGTCAAACACGACGGCCTCGACGCCTGCGGCCTTGGCACGCTCGGCGACCAGGGCGCCGACCTGCTGGGCCTGAGCGCTCTTGTCACCCTCGCCACCACGGATCGAGGTGTCCAGGGTCGACGCCGACGCGAGCGTGTGGCCCGCGATGTCGTCGATGACCTGGGCCACGATGTGGCGGTTGGAACGCGTCACGACCAAGCGGGGACGCTCCGGCGAGCCGGAGATGTGCTTGCGGACGCGGATGTGGCGGCGCTTGAGGGCGGCACGCTTGTACGCGTCGCCCTTGGCGATCTTCACACCGTATGCCATGGCTACTTACCAGCCTTTCCGACCTTGCGGCGGATGACCTCGCCCGCGTACTTGACGCCCTTGGCCTTGTACGGGTCGGGCTTCCGCAGCTTGCGGATGTTGGCGGCTACCTCGCCGACCTTCTGCTTGTCGATGCCCTCGACGCTGAGCTTCGTGGGCGACTCGACCTTGAAGGTGATGCCTTCCGGAGCCTCGATGAGGATCGGGTGGCTGTAGCCCAGGGCGAACTCCAGGTTGGAGCCCTTCGCCTGGACGCGGTAACCGACACCGCTGATCTCGAGCGCCTTGCTGTAACCCGTGGTCACACCGGTGATCATGTTCGCCACCAGCGTGCGGGACAGGCCGTGGAGGGCCTTGTTCTGACGCTCGTCGTTCGGGCGGGAGACGTTGAGCACGCCGTCCTCACCCTTGGAGACCTCGATCGGCGCGGAAACGGTGTGCGTGAGGGAACCCTTGGGGCCCTTCACGGCGACCGTACGGCCATCGATGGTGACGTCCACACCGGCGGGAACCTGGATGGGGAGCTTGCCGATTCGCGACATGAGCTTTCCTTCCTTTCCCGACTACCAGACGTAGGCGAGGACTTCCCCACCTACGCCCTTCTTGCCTGCCTGCTGGCCGGTCAGGAGGCCGTGGGACGTGGAGATGATCGCCACGCCCAGACCGCCGAGGACCTTCGGCAGGTTGGTGGACTTTGCGTATACACGCAGACCCGGCTTCGAAATACGCTTGATGCCGGCGATCGAGCGCTCGCGGTTCGGGCCGAACTTCAGCTCGAGGACGAGGTTCTTGCCGACCTCGGCGTCCTCGACCTTCCAGCCGGTGATGAAGCCCTCCTGCTGGAGGATCTCCGCGATGTGCGACTTGATCTTGCTGTGCGGCATCGAGACATCGTCGTGATATGCCGAGTTCGCGTTACGCAGACGCGTGAGCATGTCTGCGATGGGATCAGTCATGGTCATGAGTTGGCCTTCGGCCTCTCTCGCCGGGGTTTCCTGTATGCGCCATCCCTCTCCCCACTCAGTGGTGGGACGGGTGCGGTGCGGGGACCTACGGCGTAGTAAGTCGGTCTTGGGCGGCAGGCGCCCAACCCTTCAAGCCTACGGCATGAAAAGCGGGGCTCCTGCCGACCCAGATGCTTACCGAGAGTCTCCGGAACTTCCCTTCGCCCTAGGGCGGAGGAGAGTTACCAGGAGCTCTTGGTCACGCCCGGCAGCTCGCCACGGTGAGCCATCTCACGAAGGCACACGCGGCACAGGCCGAACTTGCGGTAGACGGAGTGGGGCCGGCCGCAGCGCTGGCAGCGGGTGTACCCGCGAACGCCGAACTTCGGCTTACGGGCGGCCTTAGCGATCAGAGCCTTCTTCGCCACGGTCAGTTCTCCTTGAACGGGAAGCCGAGGTGACGAAGGAGGGCACGACCCTCGTCGTCGTTGGTCGCCGTGGTGACCACGGTGATGTCCATGCCCCGGACCCGGTCGATCTTGTCCTGGTCGATCTCGTGGAACATGACCTGCTCCGTGAGACCGAAGGTGTAGTTGCCACGGCCGTCGAACTGCTTCGGCGACAGGCCACGGAAGTCACGGATACGCGGCAGCGCGAGCGACAGCGTACGGTCCAGGAACTCCCACATCCGGTCACCGCGGAGGGTGACGTGGCAGCCGATCGGCTGGCCCTCGCGCAGCTTGAACTGCGCGATGGACTTGCGGGCCTTGGTGACGGCCGGCTTCTGACCGGTGATCGTGGTGAGGTCCTTGACGGCACCGTCGATCAGCTTGGAGTCGCGGGCGGCGTCGCCCACACCCATGTTGACCACGATCTTGACCAGACCGGGAACCTGCATGACGTTCTCGTACGAGAACTCCTCACGCAGCTTGCCGGCGATTTCCTCGCGGTAGCGCGTCTTGAGACGCGGCGCAGTGGTGGCAGTCATCAGATGTCCTCACCGGTCCGCTTGGCAACGCGGATCTTGTTGCCCTCGTCGTCAAAGCGGTAGCCGACGCGGGTGACAACCTTGTTGCCGTCCTTCTCCACGACCAGCTGTACGTTGCTGACGTGGATCGGGGCCTCGGTGGTGACAATGCCACCCGTCTGCGAACCGCGAGCCGTCTGACCGGCCTTGGTGTGCTTCTTGACCCGGTTGACACCCTCGACGAGGACGCGGTCCTGAGCGGGGTAGGCCACGATGACCTTGCCCTGCTTGCCCTTGTCCTTACCGGTGATGACCTGAACCAGGTCGCCCTTCTTGATCTTCATGCTTACAGCACCTCCGGCGCGAGCGAGATGATCTTCATGAACTTCTTCTCGCGCAGCTCTCGGCCCACGGGGCCGAAGATGCGGGTGCCGCGGGGGTCGCCGTCGTTCTTCAGAATGACGGCGGCGTTCTCGTCGAAGCGGATGTACGAGCCATCCTGACGACGACGCTCCTTGACGGTGCGAACGATGACGGCCTTGACGACGTCACCCTTCTTCACGTTGCCACCGGGGATCGCGTCCTTGACGGTGGCGACGATGACGTCACCGATACCCGCGTAGCGGCGACCCGAGCCACCGAGAACACGAATGGTGAGAATTTCCTTCGCACCCGTGTTGTCGGCGACGCGCAGTCGCGACTCCTGCTGGATCACGTCTATCTCCTGATCGTCTGCCGGTTCCCGGCGGGTGCCTCTCCGTTACCGGGGAGGCACCACACCGAGCCTGGCGGAACTGACCTGAGGGGAATGCCCCTCAGGAATTACTTGGCCTTCTCGAGGATCTCGACGATGCGCCAGCGCTTCGAGGCCGACAGCGGACGCGTCTCCATGATGATGACGCGGTCGCCGACGCCCGCAGAGTTCTGCTCGTCGTGGGCCTTGAGCTTGTTGGTACGGCGGATGACCTTGCCGTACAGCGCGTGCTTGACGCGGTCCTCGACAGCGACGACGACGGTCTTGTCCATCTTGTCGCTGACGACCAGACCCTCACGGGTCTTGCGGAAACCGCGGTCGGTGTTCGTCTCAGTCACAGTCTTCTCGCTCATCAGGCGCTCTCCACCGTCTCGATGCCCAGCTCGCGCTCACGCATCAGGGTGTAGATCCGGGCGATGTCCTTACGGACGGACTTGAGCCGGCCGTGGTTCTCGAGCTGGCCCGTCGCCGCCTGGAAGCGGAGGTTGAACAGCTCTTCCTTGGCTTCGCGGAGCTTGTTGAGGAGCTCCTCGTCGCCCAGCTCGCGCAGCTCGGACGCCTTGGTACCGGCCGACATCACGACTCACCTGCCTCGCGCCGAACGATCCGGCACTTCATCGGAAGCTTGTGAGCAGCGCGGGTGAGCGCCTCACGAGCAATCTTCTCGTTCGGGTAGGACAGCTCGAACATCACCCGACCCGGCTTGACGTTCGCGATCCACCACTCGGGAGAACCCTTACCGGAACCCATGCGGGTCTCGGCGGGCTTCTTCGTCAGGGGACGGTCCGGGTAGATGTTGATCCAGACCTTGCCGCCACGCTTGATGTGACGGGTCATCGCGATACGAGCGGACTCGATCTGACGGTTCGTCACGTACGCCGGGGTCAGCGCCTGGATGCCGTACTCGCCGAACGCAACCTGCGTGCCACCCTTGGACATACCGCTGCGCTTCGGGTGGTGCTGCTTGCGGTGCTTGACCCTACGGGGGATCAGCATTTCGGTCAGGCCTCCGTTCCGGTGCTCTCAGCAGCCGGAGCAGCGGCGGCGGGAGCGTCGGCCTTGGGGGCCTCGGCTGCCGGCGACTGCTGCGGCTTACGGCCGCGACCGCCACGCTCGCCACCACGGCCACCGCGGCCGGCCGGGCGGTCAGCGCCGCCGCGGGCCGGACGGTTACCGGCGCGGGCCGCGGCGTTCTCGGCGCGAACCTCGGCGATGTTCTTGACGTCGCCCTTGTAGATCCAGACCTTCACGCCGATGCGGCCGAAGGTCGTCTTGGCCTCGAAGAAGCCGTAGTCCACGTTGGCCCGGAGCGTGTGCAGGGGCACGCGGCCCTCGCGGTAGAACTCCGAGCGGGACATCTCGGCGCCGCCGAGGCGACCGCCGCACTGGATCTTGATGCCCTTGGCGCCGGCCTTCATCGAGCTCTGCATGCTCTTGCGCATGGCACGACGGAAGGAGACGCGGGAGGAGAGCTGCTCGGCGACGGCCTGGGCCACCAGCTGAGCGTCCACCTCGGGGTTCTTGACCTCGAGGATGTTCAGCTGGACCTGCTTGCCGGTCAGCTTCTCCAGCTCGCCGCGGATGCGATCGGCCTCGGCGCCACGGCGACCGATGACGATGCCCGGACGGGCGGTGTGGATGTCAACGCGGACGCGGTCGCGGGTGCGCTCGATCTCGACCTTCGAGATGCCGGCCCGCTCCATGCCCTTCGTCATCATGCGACGAATGGCGACGTCTTCCTTGACGTAGTCCTTGTACAGCTTGTCGGCGTACCAGCGGGACTTGAAGTCCGTGGTGATGCCGAGCCGGAACCCGTGCGGGTTTACCTTCTGGCCCATTACCGGGTTCCTTCCTTGCTGCTGACGACCACGGTGATGTGGCTGGTCCGCTTACGGATCCGGTAGGCACGGCCCTGAGCACGCGGACGGAACCGCTTCAGGGTCGGGCCCTCGTCCACATACGCCTCGCTGATGACCAGCGAAGAGGCGTCAGGGTGGTCGTAGTTGTGTGCAGCGTTGGCAATGGCGCTGTCCAGCACCTTGCCAACCGGCACGCTCGCGGCCTGCGGGGCGAAACGCAGGACCGCCTGAGCCTCCGTGGCATCCATGCCACGGATGAGGTCCACCACTCGGCGGGCCTTCATGGGCGTGACGCGGATGTACCGCGCCTGGGCCCTGGCTTCCATGGTTGTCCCTTCGGTGTGAGTCATAGTCGTTTCCACCCCGCGCTTAGCGGCGCTTCGACTTCCGGTCGTCCTTGACGTGGCCGCGGAAGGTGCGAGTCGGCGAGAACTCGCCGAGCTTGTGGCCGACCATCGACTCGGTGACGAACACCGGGACGTGGATCTTGCCGTTGTGCACCGCGATGGTGTGACCCAGCATGGCCGGGACGATCATCGAGCGACGGGACCAGGTCTTGATGACGTTCTTGGTGCCTGCCTCGTTCTGTACGTCCACCTTCTTGATGAGGTGGCCGTCGACGAAGGGCCCCTTCTTGAGACTGCGCGGCATCTAAACCCGCTCCTAGCGCTTCTTGTTCGTCTTGCGGCGGCGGACGATGTACTTGTTGCTCGCCTTCTTGGGAGAACGAGTACGACCCTCCTTCTGACCCCACGGCGAGACCGGGTGGCGACCACCGGAGGTCTTGCCCTCACCACCACCGTGCGGGTGGTCAACCGGGTTCATCGCGACACCGCGGACGGTCGGGCGAACGCCCTTCCAGCGCATGCGGCCGGCCTTGCCCCAGTTGATGTTCGACTGCTCGGCGTTGCCGACCTCGCCGATCGTGGCGCGGCAGCGGGCGTCGACCAGGCGGATCTCACCCGACGGCATACGAAGGTGGGCCATGGTGCCCTCCTTCGCCAGCAGCTGCACGGAGGCACCCGCGGAACGGGCGAACTTCGCGCCGCCGCCGGGCCGCAGCTCGATGGCGTGGATGGTCGTACCGACCGGGATGTTGCGCAGCGCCAGGTTGTTGCCCGGCTTGATGTCGGCGCCCGGACCGTTCTCGACACGGTCACCCTGCGACAGGCCACGGGGAGCGACGATGTAACGCTTCTCGCCGTCCGCGTAGTGCAGCAGCGCGATGCGCGCGGTGCGGTTGGGGTCGTACTCGATGTGCGCGACCTTGGCCGGCACGCCGTCCTTGTCGTGACGACGGAAGTCGATCACTCGGTAGGCGCGCTTGTGGCCACCACCCTGGTGGCGAACGGTCACACGACCGGCGTTGTTACGGCCGCCCTTGCTGTGCAGAGGGCGGACCAGCGACTTCTCCGGCGTGGACCGCGTGATCTCGACAAAGTCGGCGACGCTGGAGCCACGACGGCCCGGGGTCGTCGGCTTGTACTTGCGGATACCCATTTCTCAGTCCTCGTCCGATTCCGGACGACTCGACCTCACTTAAGAGGTCGGGCCGCCGAAGATGTCGATACGGTCGCCCTCGGCGAGGGTCACGATGGCGCGCTTCGTGTCGGAGCGCTTGCCGAAGCCGGTCTTGGTGCGCTTGCGCTTACCCTGCCGGTTGATCGTGTTGACCCCGGTGACCTTGACCGAGAAGACCGCTTCCACGGCCTGCTTGATCTGGGTCTTGTTGGAGCCCGGCGCGACGATGAACGTGTACTTGTTCTCATCGAGCAGCGCGTAGCTCTTCTCGGAGACCACGGGCTTGACGAGAACGTCACGCGGGTCCGAGTACGTCTTGCTGGTAACGGTCGCCTCGCTCATCAGGCGTCGCTCCCTTCGGTCTCAGCGGTCTGGGGGCCAGACACGAAGGACTCGAAAGCGGCCTGGGTGAAGACCACGTCGTCAGAGACGATCACGTCGTACGTGTTGAGCTGGCCCGGCTCCAGGATGTGCACCTGGGGCAGGTTGCGCGCGGACAGCCACGCGGCCTCGTCGGCGCGGTCGACGACCAGGAGCAGGTTCTGGCGCTCCGAGATCTTGCCGAACAGCGTCTTGGCGGCCTTCGTGGAGACGGCACCCTCGACCACGCCGGTGACGACGTGGATACGGGAGTGACGGGCCCGGTCCGACAGGGCACCGCGCAGGGCGGCGGCCTTCATCTTCTTCGGGGTCCGCTGCGAGTAGTCACGCGGCTGCGGGCCGTGGACGACGCCACCACCGGCGAACTGCGGGGCGCGGGTCGAACCCTGACGGGCGCGGCCGGTGCCCTTCTGGCGGTAGGGCTTCTTGCCACCACCGCGGACTTCACCGCGGCGCTTGGTCTTGTGCGTGCCCTGACGGGCAGCCGCCAGCTGAGCGACAACGACCTGGTGGATCAGCGGAACGCTGGTCTTCGCGTCGAAGATCTCCGAGGGGAGGTCGACGGTACCGGCCTTGTCGCCTGCCGGCGAAAGGATGTCAATGGTGCTCATTACCTCAAGCCCCCTTGGCCGCGGTACGGACCAGGACGAGGCCGCCGTTCGGACCGGGGACCGCGCCCTTGATGAGGAGCAGACCCTTCTCCGCGTCAACCGCGTGGATGGTCAGGTTCTGGGTGGTGACGCGCTCGTTACCCATACGGCCCGCCATGCGCATGCCCTTGAAGACACGCCCAGGGGTGGCGCAGCCACCGATGGAACCGGGGGAACGGTGCTTGCGCTGGGTGCCGTGCCCGGCGCCGAGGCCCTTGAAGTTGTGACGCTTCATGACACCGGCGAAGCCCTTGCCCTTGCTCTTGCCCGTGACGTCGACCTTGACGCCGGACTCGAACACCTCGGCAGTGACCTCCTGGCCCAGCGTGTACTCGCTGGCGTCAGGGGTGCGGAGCTCCACCAGGTGGCGGCGCGGGGTGACGTCGGCCTTGGCGAAGTGACCCTTGAGGGGCTTGTTCACCTTGCGCGGGTCGATCTCGCCGAAGGCGATCTGCACCGCTTCGTAGCCGTCGCTGTCGTTCGTACGGACCTGCGTCACGACGCACGGACCGGCCTTGACGACGGTCACCGGGACAACCCGGTTGTTCTCGTCCCAGACCTGGGTCATGCCGAGCTTCTCGCCCAGGACGCCCTTGATGTTCTTGCTCATCTCGGCCCGTCCCCTCAGAGCTTGATCTCGATGTCGACGCCCGCCGGCAGGTCGAGGCGCATCAGCGAGTCAACCGTCTTCGGCGTGGGGTCGAGGATGTCGATGAGGCGCTTGTGGGTGCGCATCTCGAAGTGCTCGCGAGAGTCCTTGTACTTGTGCGGCGACTTGATGACGCAGTACACGTTCTTCTCAGTGGGCAGCGGCACCGGGCCCGCGACCGACGCACCAGTGCGGGTCACCGTCTCGACGATCTTCTTCGCCGAGGAGTCGATGACCTCGTGGTCGTAGGCCTTGAGCCGGATGCGGATCTTCTGTCCCGCCATGGCTACTAGTAGTCCTGTCTCTCGTAACGCTCTGGAACCCAGGGGTTCTCTGGACTCCTCCTCCGACCCACGCGGTCGGGCGTGTCGCATCCCCTCTACGAAAATCTCCCGAAGGAGATCCCAACCAAGGGGGTGCGGGCCCTGGGACCGCGGAACCGGGGGCGGAACACCCACCGGGTGCCTGGCCGGCGCCCTGCATTGCTTCCCGGAAGATTCCCGTACGTCCGACCCATACAGAGTCGACGAGTACCGTGGGACTCGCTTCCGGTCCTCCCGGCGGGAGGCGCGCAGCATTGACACTCAACCGAGCAACCTGGTCAGTGTGCCATACGGGGCGCGAGCCTGGCCAATCGAGTCGGGAATCCTACCCCGAGCGAGCGAGTGCTCAAACGCGGGCGCGCATCCGGCGGCGCCGCACCACCGCCCGAGGCGCCGCCCGGCGGCTGTACGAGCGACACGGGTTCGCCCCGGAGGGACAGGACCCCGTCGACGTGTTCCTGGTACGCGCCCCGCCTCCTGCCCCGGCTCCGAACTCCGTGCCCGGACGCCTGACGCGTAGGTGGCGCTACCTAGAGTTCGCCGGGGCAGAACACCGCGTTATGGGAAAGCGTTAGTACCCGGCCGATTGGTTCTTCGACACCCTAGGGCCGTCAACCCCCACAGACACGCCCCTCAGCGTGTTCCCCGAAATGAGGAACCATGCGAATAGCAAGGCTAGTTCCCGCTGCTCTCGCCGCCGCGGCCACCGTCCTCGCTCTTCTCACCCCCGCCGCCACCGCGGCCCCGCAGCCCCCGCTGACGGACGCCCCGCCCCCGACCACGCAGATCATCGGCGGCGGCTACGCGTCCAACGCTCCATGGGCCGCGCGGCTCTTCTCGCAGGGCAGAGAGACCTGTTCGGCGACGATCATCGCGCCGACCTGGATCCTCACCGCCCGGCACTGTGTCACGGGCGGCGGCCTGTCGTTCCGCATCGGCAGCCTGGACCAGCACAGCGGCGGTGTGGTGGCCAACGGCGTCCAGACGTACAACCACAGCGCGGACATCTCCCTGGTCCGCCTGGACCGCTCCGTCCAGACGACCTACTCCCGCCTCGGCAACCCCGGCACGGTGAGCGTCGGGCAGAACGTCCAGGTCTGGGGCTGGGGCGCCACCTCGCAGTGCGGCTCCGAGGCCAACTGCCAGTCGCGCTACCTGAAGGTCGCCAACGTGACGGTGACCAGCGGTTGCAGTGACGCGTACGGCGGCTCGGCCATCTGCGCCCGGCGCGGCAACGGCATCACCGCCGGCGGCGACTCCGGCGGCCCGATGACGCTGAACGGCATCCAGGTCGGCGTGGCCTCCACCAGTGACCGGCAGACCACGACGGCGTACACGAACGTCACCGCGTACCGCTCCTGGATCCAGTCCATCGCGGGCGTCTGACCGGCAGTCCCACCCGGGGGCGGCGGCACCTGACCGACCGCCGCCCCTGTAAGACCGTAGGGCCCCCTTACCTCGCCGCCCTGAGGTACCGGGGCCCTACATCCATGACAGCCCCGACAGCCGTGCACGGGGCTTCGCCCGCCGGTTGTTGGTGGGACGTGCGAGGGGGATGGGATACCTCAGGCGGGCAGGTTCCTGTCGATGACGCAGCTGATCTCGACGACCTGGCCGGGCAAGGTCAGTTCAGTGACGCCCAGGACCGTGCTGGCCGGGCGGTGGTCGCCGAAGTACCCCAGGTTGCCCTCCGCCGTCGCCGCGGCGTTCTGCCGCAGGTTCACCACGTACAGGACCTGTGAGACGACCTGGTTCCGGGTGGCGCCGTAGTGGTCCAGGACCTTGTCCATGTTGGCGTAGGTCTGCTTGAGCTGGGCGGCGAAGTCCCCCGCATACAGGAACTCGCCTGCCTCGTCGAACGAGAGCTGCCCGGAGACGTGGATCAGCTCGCCGGACCTGATCGCCTGTGAGTAGCCGAAGTCGCTCTCGGCCGGCACGTCGTAGGTGAAGACATCGATGGTGGCCATGGTGCTCGCCCTTCCGATCTACTCTCTTGTGGTTACTCGGAAACTGTAAGAGAGTATGGGCTGACCTGGAAGAACGCACTTTTCGGTGACTGAGGAACCTGATGGTGACCAAGCAACTGCTCACGGGCCTGCCCGAGGACGCTGACCTGCGGCGGGCTGACTCCCTGGCACGGGAGATCTTCTCGGACGTCGCCAACAAGTGGGCGCTCCTGATCATCGAGGCGCTCGGCGACCGCACCCTGCGCTTCAGCGAGCTGCGGAACGAGGTCGAGGGCATCAGCCACAAGATGCTCACCCAGAACCTGCGCATGCTGGAGCGCAACGGCCTGGTCGACCGGAAGGCGCACCCCACCGTGCCGCCGCGCGTCGAGTACACCCTCACCGCTCCGGGCCGGGCCCTGCGCACCGCGGTCGACGCCATATGCGGCTGGACCCACCAGCACCTCGGTCACATCGAGAGTGCGCGCGGCCGTTTCGACGCCTGACGGGCATGCAGCGACGCCCTCGTGCGTTGCGCGGTCCCTTGGCGCACGGGCCGCCCCCCTGAGGGCCTGCGGGCATGGCGAAGGGCCCCGCGCCTCTTGCGAGGTGCGGGGCCCTTCGTATGACTCGATGAGCCACCAGGTCAAGGACGACCAAGCAGAGAACTACTTGATGATCTTGGTGACCTGGCCGGCGCCCACGGTCCGGCCACCCTCACGGATGGCGAACTTCAGGCCCTCTTCCATGGCGACCGGCTGGATCAGCGCGACGTCCATGAGGGTGTTGTCACCCGGCATGACCATCTCGGTGCCCTCGGGAAGGGTCACAACGCCCGTCACGTCCGTGGTACGGAAGTAGAACTGCGGGCGGTAGTTGTTGAAGAACGGGGTGTGACGGCCACCCTCGTCCTTCGACAGGATGTAGGACTGCGCCTGGAACTCGGTGTGCGGCGTGACCGAACCCGGCTTGATGATGACCTGGCCGCGCTCGACGTCCTCGCGCTTGATGCCACGGAGGAGCAGACCGACGTTCTCACCGGCCTGGCCCTCGTCGAGCAGCTTGCGGAACATCTCGATGCCGGTGACCGTGGTGGTGGTCTTCTCGGTCTTGATACCGACGATGTCGACGGTCTCGTTGACCTTCAGGACACCACGCTCGATACGGCCGGTGACGACCGTACCGCGACCGGTGATCGTGAAGACGTCCTCGATCGGCATGAGGAACGGCTTCTCGACGTCACGCTCGGGCTGCGGGATGGCCTCGTCGACAGCCTTCATCAGGTTGAGGACGGACTCGCCCCACTCCTTGTCGCCCTCGAGCGCCTTGAGCGCCGAGACCTTGACGACCGGAACGTCGTCGCCCGGGAACTCGTACTCGGAGAGGAGCTCACGGACCTCGAGCTCGACGAGCTCCAGGATCTCCTCGTCGTCCACCATGTCGGCCTTGTTCAGGGCGACGACGATGTACGGAACGCCGACCTGGCGGGCCAGGAGCACGTGCTCCTTGGTCTGCGGCATCGGGCCGTCGGTGGCGGCCACCACGAGGATGGCGCCGTCCATCTGCGCGGCACCCGTGATCATGTTCTTGATGTAGTCCGCGTGACCGGGGCAGTCGACGTGCGCGTAGTGACGCGACTCCGTCTGGTACTCGACGTGCGAGATGGAGATGGTGATCCCGCGCTGGCGCTCCTCGGGCGCCTTGTCGATCATGTCGAAGGCCGAGGCCTCGTTCAGGTCCGGGTACGCGTCGTGCAGCACCTTGGTAATGGCGGCCGTGAGGGTCGTCTTACCGTGGTCGATGTGACCGATGGTGCCGATGTTGACGTGCGGCTTAGTCCGCTCGAACTTTGCCTTCGCCACTGGGGTCCTCCTGAGTGGTTCTGTACGCCTTGCTTCATCGGCGCCAGGTGATCTTTGCTGGGGTGCCGGCGCCGGGGGGTGGGGGCGACAAGTGGGCGGGCGACGGCCCCCCAACCCCCCCCCCCCGGGGTACAACAAAAACCAATAGTAAAGGGGGAATTTAATCCCCTATAAAAGAAAAGATTAGAAATACGGCGGTAAG
>NZ_JBEYKR010000155.1:0-16268 GCF_040703535.1 Streptomyces sp. NPDC007346 | reverse complement strand
ATGGCTGTGATTCGAATAAGGACTGCGCATGAAAAAGGCTTTGTTGTTGACTGCATTGGCAGCCGCTCTGTCGGTTGCAGGTTTCGCCCACGCCGTGGACCCGGACAGCGAAGCCGCCCACCAGGCGCGGGCCTGGGAGCGGGAGGGGCGTGAGGAGGACGCGAAGGCGCTGCGGCGGATCGCCGACCACCCGATGGCGCTCTGGCCCGCCTGGGACGACCCGGCGCCGGAGATCCGGGACGCCGTCCGGGCCGCGGCCCGGACGAAGAGGAGCATCCTGCTCGTCGCCTACAACATCCCGCACCGCGACTGCGGGGCCTACTCGGCGGGCGGCGCCAAGGACGCGGCCACCTACCGGTCCTGGATCGGGGAGTTCGCCGACGCCATCGGCGACGCCCCGGCGACCGTGATCCTGGAGCCCGACGCCCTCGCCCTCATCGCCGACGGCTGCACCCCCTTCGAGCACCACACCGAGCGCTACCAACTGCTCTCCGAGGCCGTGGACACGCTCAAGGCGAAGCCGCGGACCACGGTCTACGTGGACGCGGGCAACCCGGAGTGGATCGAGGAGCCGTCCAAGATCGCCGAAGCGCTGCACCAGGCCGGGGTCGACCGGGCCGACGGTTTCTCGCTGAACGTCTCCAACTTCCAGCGGAGCGCCGACGTGGAGAAGTACGGGGCTCGCCTCTCCGACGCGGTCGGCGGCGCGCACTACGTGATCGACACCAGCCGCAACGGCGGCGGCCCCCTGACCGGGGACCGCGTCGAGGCCTGGTGCAACCCGCCGGGGCGGGCGCTGGGCACACCGCCGACCACCGACACCCGCGACGACCGGGTGGACGCCTACCTGTGGATCAAGCGGCCCGGTGAATCGGACGGCACCTGCCGGGGCGGGCCCGAGGCGGGCACCTGGTGGCCGGAGTACGCGCTCGGGCTGGCCCGCCGCGCGAAGCACTGAGGCCCCGGGCCGCTCGGGCCCTCGTACGACGGTTCAGCCGGCCTTGACCCACTTCGCCTCCGACGGGACGCCGTCCGTGTCCGTCACGAAGAGCATGTACCAGCCGGGCGGCACCAGCGTGGCGTCGTCCGGCACGCTCACGCTCACCTCCCCGTTCCCCTTCTTCAGCCCCAGCTCGATGGAGCGCTGCTCCACGTCCGTGGTGTGGGTGACCGCGCTCGGCCGCATCAGCCGGGCCGTCGCGATCCGGTCCGCGTCGCCGGTCTTGAAGGTGGCCGTCGCCCCGCGCTCGACCGCCTCGGGGCCGTCCCCGATGACCGGCCGCTCGCCCTTGGCCCGGTGCAGGGCGGGCGGGGTGTAGACCTCCATGCGCTGCTCGAACTTGCCGAGCTTGGTGTTGTCCTTGTCGCCGTAGAGCGAGTCGGAGCCGAAGGTGGCTACCCGGCCGTCCGGCAGCAGCAGCGCCTCGGAGTGGTAGTTGCGGCCGACCGTCGGCTCGGCCGCCTCCTTGAAGGTGTCGGTCTTCGGGTCGTAGGTCTGCGCCTTGAGGATGTTGCTGTCCCCCCGGCCCCGGTAGTCCTCGGATCCGCCGCTGGTGAAGACGGTGTCGTCCGGCATGATCACGCTGTTCAGGTAGCGCGTGCCCTGGGGCAGGTCGGGGCCGGGCCTGAAGGCCGGGCTGTCCTCCTTGAGGTCGATGACGGCCGTGCGGGCCGTGGACTTCTTGGACTCGCCGACCCCGCCGCCGCCGAGGACCATCACCTTCTGGTCCTGCACCGGCGGCAGCAGCAGCGAGGCCGCCGTCTCCAGCTCGTCGGTGTCGGTCAGGCCGGGCACCTTGGTGAAGGTGTTCTTCTCGATGTCCCAGATCCCGGGGTCGCGCCCCTTGTCCGCCGGGCCGTAACCGGCGTTGGCCCCCGGGTAGAAGAGCTTGCCGCCCTTGGTCAGGAACAGCGCCGGGTAGGTCGGGAAATACTGGAAGGGGCCCTCGGTCCACTTCTTCGTCTTCGGGTCGTAGATCTCGTTGTCGCCCGGCAGGATCGCGCCGACGTCGTCGAGACCGGAGACGGAGAGCACCCTGCCGTCCTCCAGGCCGACGAGCGTCGGGTACCAGCGGGCCTCCTTCATCGGGTCGACCTTGATGTACTTCTCGGCCGTCGGGTCGAACTCGTAGGCGGCCCTGATCCCCTGGAAGTCCTGCTTGTCCATGGTGATCTTCTCGGCGAGCCCGTAGGAGTTGTCGGACTCCTTGCCCTTCAGCCCGACGATCTCGTACTGGGCGGCGTCGGTGGCCACCGCCTCGACGCCGTCGTCCACCGCCTCCACGAAGACCCGCTGCTCCGAGGCCGTCACCTTCGTCTTCCACGGCTTCATCTGGCCGTTCTTGAAGTACGTGACCTCGAACTCGCGCTTCGCCTTGGGCACGGTGACGTCGAACTTGGCGACGTACTCGACGCCCGAGGGCGAGCGGAAGACCGTGCCCTTCTTCAGCTTCAGCGGCTTGTCCGGGTTCTCGTTCTTCACCCGCATCCCGCCGCCGGCCCGCTTCACCTTGTCGTCCAGCACCTCGTAGCGGGCGGTGCCGCCGGCGATCAGCAGCCGCCCGTCCGGCAGCTGGGCGTGGCCGCCGCAGAAGAAGTCCTCGGGGGTGGGGATCTTCTGGAAGGTGTTCTCGGCCGGGTCCCACAGCACGGTGTCGAAGGTGCCCTCGTCGAAGTGCTTCTGGTCGTTGCCGGAGCCCGCGACGATCAGCACCTTGCCGGTGTGCAGGAGCGCCGCGTGGATCGCGTTGGTCCGGTACTCCTTCGGGATGTCGACCCGCTCCCAGGAGCCGTACTCCGCCTTGTACTCCGGCCGGGCGATCTTGTACGCGTGGTACTGGTCCTCCGCGAAGGAGAGCGCCGCCGGGGCGTTGAGCCCCGCGAGCACGACCACGGCGCCGCCGCCCAGGAGCGTCTTCCTCATCTTCTTCGAAGGCCGGTAGGCCATGGGTCAGTTCCCTCCTGCGGTGGTGGTGGCGGTGGTGCCCGCCGTCGCGGCGCTGGTCGCCGGGGCGCTGGTCGTGGTGGTGGTCGTCGTGGTGGTGGTCGTCGCGGTGGTGGCCGTCGCGGTGGAGAGGAACGCCGGCTCGGGCAGCGGCCGTACGGGGGTGGGTGCGGGCGCCGGCAGGGCACCGCGCTCCCGCTCACGCCGGTCCTGCCACTGGGTCCAGGCCCACACCACGACCGGGGACAGGGATATCGCGAGCCCCAGCGTCGCCCAGGTCCGCATCGCCACATGGGTGTGGCCCAGGTAGACGGAGGCGGCGAGCGAGGAGAGCAGGACCGCGGCCCAGGAGAGGTGGATACGGAAGGTCAGCAGCCGGTCCGGGGAGACCTGGCCGCCCTTGGGCGTGACGACGAACCGGCCCTCCGTGCGCAGCACCGCCGAGCCGAGCGACTTGAGGTAGATCGGCGCGGAGAGCGCGGACATGGCCATCCCGGCGAGACCGCCGGAGCCCTCGGGTTCGTGCGGGGAGACGTTGTGCCGCCGGTTCCAGAGGTAGAGCCCGATCTGGAGGGCCGCCGCGTCGCTGTAGAGCATCAGCCAGATGGAGGCGGCGACCTGGGTCCCGGAGGCGCCGAACCAGAGGAAGAGCACGCAACTGCCCACGCCGAGCAGCCAGTTGACGGCGGTCATCGGGTAGTAGACGAGCATGAGGCTGTAGCTCAGGAGCCGACCGGGCGGCACCCGGAACAGCGCCTTGCCGTACTGCTTGAACAGCGTCTCGTACGTCCCCCGCGACCAGCGCAGCTGCTGGGTGAAGAAGTCCGTCCAGGAGGCGGGCCCCTCACCGACGGCCAGCACGTCGGGGGTGTAGACGGAGCGCCAGAAGCGCCCGGTGACGGGGTTGCGGCGGCGGTGGATCTCGAAGCCGGTCGCCATGTCCTCGGTGATCGAGTCGTAGAGGCCGCCGACCTGCCGTACGGCGGCGACACGGACGACGTTGTTGGTGCCGACGAACATCGGGGCGCCGTACCGGTTGCCCGCGCGCTGGATCAGTGCGTGGAAGAGGAACTGCTGCGACTCGGCGGCCTTGGTGACGGCCGAGTCGTAGTTCCCGTAGACCTGCGGTCCGACGACGAAGGCGACGTCCGGGTCCCGGAAGTAGCCCAGCATCCGCTCCAGGAAGTTGGGCATCGGCACGTGGTCGGTGTCGACGGAGGCGAAGAAGTCGTAGGCGTCGCCGTGGAGCGCGATCCAGGCGTTGTAGTTGCCGTGCTTCGTCTTCGCCTTGTGGACGCCCTTCTTACGGTTCCACTCGGGCACCCCGCGCCGGGTGAAGTGGTGCACGCCCAGCTCGGCGCAGAGCATCCGGGCCGCCGGGTCGTCGCCCTCGTCCAGGAGCCAGATGTCCAGCGGCCCGGGGTGCGTGAGGCGCACCGCCCCCTTCAGGGTGGCGCGCACCATGGAGAGCGGTTCCTTGCCGGGGACGTACGTGGTGAGGAAGGCGACCCGGGTGCCCGGCTCGGGCGTCACGGGTACGGGGTCCCGGGCGACCATCGTCGCGTGCGCGATGGAGGCCACGTTGACCAGCATGAACAACCCGATCAGGCCGATCGAGACCAGCATGACGGTGTCGGCGACGACGAGCCACCGCTCCCCGTTCTCCCGGTCGGTCCAGTGCGTGGGCCAGACCAGGTAGAGCAGCAGGGTGCCGGTGAGCACCGGGGCGAGCGTCATCAGCAGGACGGCCCTTATTCGGTGCTTCTCCGACGAGAGCAGGGATCGGTACCGCACTCGGTATCCCGTCGGGTCCGGCTCGGTGAGCGGACCCGCGAGCCGGCTGTAGGTGTCGTAGTCGTAGCCCTCCGACCGCACCATGCCTCCCACTGTCGAACGGGTTGATATCCCCACAGAAGGGGACGGGCAACGGCGTGTCGACCTGACAGGTCCGAGTGAGCGGTTTTTGATCCGGAGCCGGAAAGGCCCCCGGCCGTGTGGCGCCGGGGGCTTATCGGGTGAACGCGGGGCGGCGGACGGCCGACGGGGCGTCAGGGGGCGAGATACCGCTCCACCGTCTCGACCTTCGAGGTCAGGCCGTCGGTGACACCGGGCCGGATGTCGGCCTTCAGTACCAGGGAGACGCGTCCCGCGCGGGCCTCGACGGCGGCCACGGCACGCTTGACGACGTCCATGACCTCGTCCCACTCCCCCTCGACGGAGGTGAACATGGCGTCGGTGCGGTTGGGCAGCCCGGACTCGCGGACGACGCGTACGGCGTCGGCGACGTACTCGCCGACGTCCTCACCGACACCGAGCGGGGAGACCGAGAACGCGACGATCATGCGCTGACCGTGCCCTCGCGGCGGGCGCGGGCGGCGATGACGCCGTCGGCCTCGTACCCCTTGAGGAGCTTGTCGCCGTAGAGCCCGCCGAAGGGGATCATCGACAGGACGAAGAAGAGGGCGACGCGCTTGAGCGGCCACTTGGCCTTCATCCAGACGTCCAGCAGGAACACGGCGTAGATCACGAAGAGCACGCCGTGGATCATGCCGAGCGGCATCATCAGGAAGTCGATGTCCGAGACCCGGCTGAGGACCGAGCCGAAGAGGATCAGGGCCGGGAAGGACAGCGCCTCGGGAATCGAGATGAGGCGCAGCCGGTGCAGGGCGGAAGCGGTCTTGATGTCCACAGGGGCACCTTCGGTGGGAGGGTCGCGTGGGCTTGTGAACGCGCGCACAAGCCACCCCCATTGTGGCATCGCCCCGGGCCGCCCCCGGCGCCGGGGGCCTCCGTGTCCGCGGGCGCGCGTATCGCCGCGTATCAGGGCCGGTCCGGGTACGCATCAGGGGCGCATCAGGGACGTAACGGTTCCGTAGGGGGTGTCGGGGGCGGGGGGCGGGCGGCTACCGTCGTCGCGTGGCGATGTTCCGACTCCAAGGCAGCAAGACGCTCGCCGTCGACCTGACGGGCGATGCCGTCAAGGCGAAGAACGGCTCGATGGTCGCGTACGACGGCCGGATGACCTTCAAGAAGATGACCGGCGGCGGTGAGGGGCTCCGCGGGATGGTGACCCGCCGGCTGACCGGCGAACAGATGGCCGTGATGGAGGTCTCCGGGAAGGGGACCTGCTATTTCGCCGACCGGGCGAGCGAGATCAACCTGGTCGCGCTGCACGGCGACAAGCTGTACGTGGAGGCGAGCAACCTGCTGGCCACCGACACCGGGCTGCGCACGGGGACGACGTTCACCGGGATGCGCGGCGGGGCGAGCGGCAACGGGCTGTTCACCACCACGGTGGAGGGCACCGGGCAGGTGGCGATCATGTCGGAGGGGGAGGCGGTGGTGCTGCGGGTGACCCCGCAGTACCCGCTGACGGTCGACCCCGGCGCCTACATCGCCCACCAGGGCGGTCTGCGCCAGCAGCTCCAGGGCGGGGTGAACTTCCGGACGCTGATGGGCGAGGGCTCGGGCGAGGCGTTCCAGATGCGCTTCGAGGGCGACGGCCTGGTCTACGTGCAGCCGAGCGAGCGCAACACCATCGGGGGCAATGTCTGATGCCGTTCCGGGAGATCAACTCCAAGATGATCGAGGCCACGGTGGTCCCGGGCCAGACGCTGTTCAGCCAGCGCGGCGCGATGCTGGCCTACCGGGGCGAGGTCTCCTTCACCCCGAACATCCAGGGCGGCCAGGGCGGCTTCACCTCGATGATCGGCCGCCGGGTGAAGGGCGAGGCGACACCGCTGATGACGGTCGAGGGCTCGGGCACGGTGATGTTCGGCCACGGCGGCCACCACATCCAGGTGATCAACCTGGCGGGCGACACCCTGTACGTGGAGGCCGACCGGCTCCTCGCCTTCGACGGCTCCCTCCGGCAGGGCACGATGTTCATGGGCTCGCAGGGCGGGGTGATGGGCATGGTGCGCGGCCAGGTGACCGGCCAGGGGCTGTTCACGACGACGCTCCAGGGGCACGGCGCGGTCGCGGTGATGGCGCACGGCGGGGTGATCGAGCTGCCGATCACCCCGGGCCGGGACGTCCATGTCGACCCGCAGGCGTACGTCGCCCACCACGGCGAGGTCCGCAACAAGCTCTCCACCGCGGTCGGCTGGCGGGACATGGTGGGGCGCGGCTCCGGCGAGGCGTTCCAGCTGGAGCTGAGCGGGAGCGGCGCGGTGTACGTCCAGGCCTCGGAGGAGAAGCTGTGAGCACGCCCGTGACCACCGAGGAGAAGCCGATCGAGGAGAAGTCGTGAGCACCCCTGTGATCTTCGATCCGATGACGCTGCCGTCGGACGACAACGTCAACTCCTACACCTTCTGCGTGGAGCTCAAGGGGAGCCGGTGGTTCCTGCAGAAGGGGAAGATGATCGCCTACTACGGGCAGATCGAATTCGACGGCATCGGGCACGGCCGGTTCGAGCGGCTGGTGCGCTCCAGCTTCCACTCGCCGCTGCACGCGAGCGACTGGGTGGTGGCCGAGGGCAGCGGCAAGATGCTGCTCGCGGACCGGGCCTTCGACGTGAACTCCTTCGACCTGGACGAGGGGAACCTGACGATCCGGTCGGGGAACCTGCTGGCGTTCGACCCGTCGCTCGCGCTGAAGCAGTCGATCGTGCCCGGGTTCGTGACGCTGATCGGTACGGGGAAGTTCGTCGCCGCGTCGAACGGTCCCGTGGTCTTCATGGAGCCGCCGCTGCGGGTCGACCCGCAGGCGCTGGTGGGGTGGGCCGACTGTCCCTCGCCGTGCCACCACTACGACCACGGCTACATGACGGGCTTCCTGGGCGGGCTGCGGTCGCTGACGGGGATCGGCGGGACCTCGGGCGAGGAGCACCAGTTCGAGTTCGTGGGGGCGGGGACGGTGCTGCTCCAGTCCAGCGAGGCGCTGATGGCCGAGCAGGCGACGGGCGGGGTGCCGAGTGAACCCGGCGTTCCGGGCTCCGGCCAGGCGGGGGACCTCCAGCGTCGTTTCGGCTTGTGAGCGGTAGGCTGCGGAGTGTGACGTCGAACGTCTGCGCCCAGCCGCCGGTCCTTGCCAACGGGCCTGACGGCACTCCGGTGACCCCGAGGTGCCTGTCGTCACATCCGTAATTTCGTCCGGATTTCAACATCTTAGGTAGAATCCATATATGGAGACCGAGACGGCCACCCGCTGGCTGAGCGACGCGGAGCAGTGCGCCTGGCGCACCCACCTGGACGTCAGCAGGCTGCTGACGCACCAGCTGGAGAAGGACCTCCAGCCGTTCGGCCTGACCATGAACGACTACGAGATCCTGGTCAACCTCTCCGAGTCGGACGAGCAGCGGATGCGGATGAGCGACCTCGCCGCCGCCACCTTGCAGTCCAAGAGCCGGCTCTCCCACCAGATCACCCGGATGGAGACCGCGGGCCTGGTCCGCCGCACCCACTGCGAGTCGGACCGGCGGGGGCTGTACGCGGTCCTCACCGAGCTGGGCGCGGAGACCATGCTCAAGGTCGCCCCGCACCACGTCGAATCGGTGCGCAACCACTTCATGGACCTGCTCTCCCCGGAGGCCCTGGCGGAGCTGCACGCGGCGCTGACGCCGATCGCGGAGCACCTGCGGGGGCGGCGCGGCAAGCCGTAGCGGCCACACCCCCGAGGGCGCCGGGAGGGCCGGCGTCCCTCACCCCGCCCTGGGCAGCCACAGCCGGAACGCCGCGCCGCCCTCCGGGGCCCGGTGGACCGTGAGCGTGCCGCCGTGGCGCGTGGCCACGTCCCGGGCGATGGCGAGGCCGAGCCCGGCGCCGCCGTCGTCGCGGCTGCGGGCGTCGTCCAGCCGGACGAACCGTTCGAAGATCCGCTCCCGCTCCCCCTCGGCAACGCCCGCCCCGTCGTCCCGGACCTCCACGCGCACCCCGCGCCCGTCGGCCGCCACACGGACGGTGACCCGGTGCTCGGCGTGGCGCGACGCGTTGTCCAGCAGGTTGCCGACCACCCGGGCCAGCTGCCCGCGCGACCCGTTCACCTCGTACGCCGCGCCCTCGGCCACCTCCACCGTCACCGGGACCCGGTCCCCGGTGCGCTGGGACACCTCCTCGCGGACGAGCGCCCCCACCTCCAGGCGTGCGGCCCCGGGCCTCTCCCCCGCGTCCAGCCGGGCCAGCAGCAGCAGGTCCGCCGCCAGCACCTGGAGGCGTACGGTGTCGGCGACCGCGCCCGGGAGGTCCAGCAGCTCCGGGTGGGCCTCGGCCACCTCCAGCTGGGTGCGGAGCGAGGCGATCGGGGAGCGCAGCTCGTGCGAGGCGTCCGCGACGAACCGCCGCTGCCGCTCCACGGACGCCTCCAGGACGGTGAGCGTCTCGTTGGTCGTCCGGGCGAGGCGGGCGATCTCGTCGCGCGAGCCGGGCTCCGGGACGCGGCGGGCCAGGTCCTCGGAGGCGGTGATCGCGGCCATCTCCCGGCGGATGCCCTCCACGGGCCGCAGCGCGCGCCGGGTCACCAGCCAGGTCACCCCGGCGACGACGGCCAGCAGCAGCGGCAGCCCGGTCAGCATGGCCCCGCGTACGGTGCCCACCGCCTCCTGCTCGGCGGCGAGCGGGGCGCCCGCGTGGACGGTCAGGGTGAGTCCGGCGGGGGTGGTCGCCTCGACGGCGGCGAACCGGTAGTCGGCGGTCGTGCCGTCCACGGTGGCGGTGCCGTCGGAGAAGTCCGGGTCGTCGGAGGAGACCTCGCCGCGGCCGGGCCGCCCGCTGTCGTCCCCGTCGTCATCGTCCCCGTCGTCGTCATCGTCGTCCCCGGGCCCCACCGGGGCCGAGGGGGCGGCCGGGGTGACGCCGGACGAACCGGTCCCGGAGATCGCGTCGAGCTCCTCGGAGACGAACACCACCCGCCCCTCCTCGTCGGTCACCTGGACCGGGTGGTCCTCCTGGTCGTCCAGGTCAAGGTCGGCGTAGGCGGTGTCCAGGGCCAGCTGCCCGGCCACCTCGCGGGCGGCCACCTCCGCCTGGAGGTCCGCCTGGTCGATCAGGTTGGCCCGCAGGACGAGGAGCACGGCGAGCCCGGCGACGACCAGGGCGACGGCGACGACCAGGGTGGCGCCGATGGCGGCTCTGGCCCGTACGGACCTCACCTCGCCTCCAGCCGGTAGCCGGCGCCGCGCACCGTACGGATGGAGGCGGCGCCCAGCTTGCGGCGCAGGGTGGAGATGTAGACCTCCACGATGTTCGGGTCGCCGTCGTAGGCGAAGTCCCAGACGTGCTCCAGGATCTCGGCCTTGCTGACCACCTGCCCGGCCCGCAGGGCGAGTTGTTCCAGCACCGAGAACTCCTTGGCGGTCAGGGCGTACTCGTCCTCGCCCCGGTGGACGCGGCGGGCGGCGGTGTCGACGCGCAGGGTGCCGACGGTCAGGACGGGGGCGGCCCTCCCGGCACCGCGTCGGCGCAGCAGGGCCCGCACCCGGGCGACGAGCACGACGTAGCTGAAGGGCTTGGTCAGGTAGTCGTCCGCGCCGGTGTCGAGCCCCTCGGCCTCGTCGTACTCGCCGTCCTTGGCGGTCAGCATGAGGATCGGCACCTCGTGACCGGCGGCGCGCAGGGCGGCGCAGACCCGGTAGCCGTTCATGCCGGGCAGCATGATGTCGAGGATCACCAGGTCGTGGCCGCCCCCGCTCGCCCGGTGCAGCCCTTCGAGCCCGTCGTGCACGACGTCCACGGCGAAGCCCTCGGCGGTGAGCCCCCGGGCGAGGGACACCGCGAGACGCTTCTCGTCCTCCACGATCAACAGGCGCATGCGCACAGCCTCGCAAAGTCCACCTGAAGAGGCCTTCAGGTGGCTTCAGGCTGCGTTCAGCGACGGGTCGGCAGGGTGGTCCCCGTCGAGCAGCGCACCAGCTCCCGACGACCTTCGGGGAGGAACCTCATGAAGCGCAACGCCACCGTCGCCGCGATCACCGCGGCCGTCCTGATCGGCGGCACGGCCGCCGCCACCGTCGCCTTCGCGGACGACGACCGCGACCGCCGCCCGACCACGACGACCCGGCAGCCGACGCCATCCACGGACCGCCCGGACACCCCGGCCGAGGCCACCACCATCACCCTCGACCAGGCGGTGGCGGCGGCCCTGAGGAGCGTCCCGGGCACGGTCACCGAGGCCGAGCTGGACGACGATGACGACGACCACGGCGGCCGTACGGTCTGGGAGCTGGACGTCCACGGCTCCGACAAGAAGTGGCACGACATCACGGTGGACGCCACCACCGGCACGGTCCTGAGGACCCGCGAGGACGACGACAACGACGACCGCGACCGCCACGCGCCCCGCTCGTCCACGGTCACCCTGAAGCAGGCGGCGGACGCGGCCCTGAAGACCGCGCCGGGCCGCATCACGTCGATCGACCTGGACGACGATGACGACGACAACGGCCGCCGGGGCGACGTCCTGCGCTGGGAGGTCGACATCACCGGCAAGGACGGCGGGCAGCACGAGCTGAAGGTCGACGCCAAGACCGGCAAGGTCACGGTGGACGCGGACGACGACGGTGACGACCGGAACGACGACCGCGACGGCGACGACGACTGACCGTCCACCGCTCGGAACCTCCGCGACACCACGGCCCCGCATCGCCACAGCGATACGGGGCCGTTCGGCATCGACGCAGGCTCAGGAGCTCCCCGTCACCCCCGCCACCAGCTCGTCCGCCGCCGCGTACGGGTCCAGGGCGCCCGCCACGATGCGTTCGGCCAGGGCGTTCAGGCGGCGGTCGCCGCGCAGGTCCGCGATCCGCTCGCGCAGGGCCGTCACCGCGATCGTCTCGACCTCGTGGGCCGCGCGGGCGGTGCGGCGCTCGGCCAGGACGCCGTGCTCCTCCATCCAGGCGCGGTGCTTCTCCAGGGCCTGGACGACCTCGTCGATGCCCTCGCCCCGGGCCGCGACCGTCTTCACGATCGGGGGGCGCCAGTCGCCGGGGCCCCGGGACTGGCCCAGGCCCAGCATGTGGTTCAGCTCGCGGGCGGTGGCGTCGGCGCCGTCGCGGTCGGCCTTGTTGACCACGTAGACGTCGCCGATCTCCAGGATTCCGGCCTTGGCCGCCTGGATGCCGTCGCCCATGCCGGGGGCGAGCAGCACCACGGAGGTGTCGGCCTGGGAGGCGATCTCCACCTCGGACTGGCCCACGCCCACCGTCTCGACGAGGACCACGTCGCACCCCGCCGCGTCCAGCACCCGGATCGCCTGCGGGGCGGACCAGGCGAGGCCGCCGAGGTGGCCCCGGGTGGCCATGGAGCGGATGTAGACGCCGGGGTCGGAGGCGTGGTCCGACATCCGGACCCGGTCACCCAGCAGCGCGCCGCCGGAGAACGGCGAGGACGGGTCGACGGCGAGGACCCCCACCCGCTTGCCCGCCCGGCGGTAGGCGGAGACCAGGGCGGAGGTGGAGGTGGACTTGCCGACGCCCGGCGAGCCCGTGAGCCCGACGACGTAGGCGTGGCCGGCCAGCGGCGCCAGCGCGGCCATCACCTCGCGCAGCTGCGGGGAGGCCCCCTCCACCAGCGAGATCAGCCGGGCCACCGCACGCGGCCTGCCTGCTCGCGCCTGCTCGACCAGCGTGGGGACGTCCACGTCCACGTTCACCGCTCCGTTCGCCTTGCCCTAGCCCTGGAACCCGTACGGATCCGGAATCCGTACGGTCTGGAGTCCGTACGGGTACTACTTGCCCGGGACGCGGATGATCAACGCGTCGCCCTGGCCGCCGCCGCCGCACAGCGCCGCCGCTCCGGTGCCGCCGCCGCGCCGCTTCAGCTCCAGGGCCAGGTGCAGGACGACCCGGGCGCCGGACATCCCGATCGGGTGGCCGAGCGCGATGGCCCCGCCGTTGACGTTGACCTTGTCCGGGGTGACGCCGAGGTCCTTCATGGACTGGACGGCGACGGCGGCGAAGGCCTCGTTGATCTCGATCAGGTCGAGGTCGCCGACCTCCAGGCCGTCCTTCTTCAGGGCGTGCCGGATCGCGCCGGAGGGCTGCGACTGGAGGGAGTTGTCGGGGCCCGCGACGTTGCCGTGGGCGCCGATCTCGGCGATCCAGTCCAGGCCCAGCTCCCGCGCCTTGGCCTTGCTCATGACGACGACCGCGGCGGCCCCGTCGGAGATCTGCGAGGAGGTGCCCGCGGTGATCGTGCCGTCCTTGGCGAAGGCGGGGCGCAGCTTGCCGAGGGACTCCACGGTCGTCTCGGGGCGGATGCCCTCGTCCTGGGCGAAGACGACCGGCTCGCCCTTGCGCTGCGGGATCTCGACCGGGGTGATCTCGGCCTCGAAGAGGCCGTTCTTCCGCGCGGCGGCGGCCCGCTGGTGGGAGAGGGCGCCGATCTCGTCCTGGGCGGTGCGGTCCAGGCCCAGGCGGCCGTTGTGCTTCTCGGTGGACTCGCCCATGGGGATGTTCTCGTACGCGTCGGTGAGACCGTCGTACGCCATCGAGTCGAGCATCTCGATCGCGCCGTACTTGTAGCCCTCGCGGGACTTGGGCAGCAGGTGCGGGGCGTTGGTCATGGACTCCTGGCCGCCCGCGACCACGACGTCGAACTCACCGGCGCGGATGAGCTGGTCGGCCAGGGCGATGGCGTCGAGCCCGGAGAGGCACACCTTGTTGATGGTGAGCGCGGGCACGTTCATCGGGATGCCGGCCTTGACCGCGGCCTGGCGGGCGGGGATCTGGCCCGCGCCGGCCTGGAGCACCTGGCCCATGATCACGTACTGGACCTGGTCGCCGCCGATGCCCGCCCGGTCCAGGGCCGCCTTGATCGCCACGCCGCCGAGGTCGGCAGCGGAGAAGCTCTTCAGGGAGCCGAGGAGGCGGCCCATGGGCGTCCGGGCGCCCGCGACGATCACTGAGGTGGTGTTACCGGTCGTTGCTGGCATGGGCACGGCCCCTTGGGATCGGATGTGAACGAGGGTTTACTTGAATGTACTGAGCGCTCCCGCGCACGTCATCCGGCTACCGGTGTGACGGCGCGCACGTTGCGTAACCGTGGCGGGAGCGGGGACGCGGAGCCATGCTGAATCCATGCTGACGCGCATCGACCACATCGGAATCGCCTGCTTCGACCTGGACAGGACGGTGGAGTTCTACCGTGCCACGTACGGATTCGAGGTGTTCCACAGCGAGATCAACGAGGAGCAGGGCGTCCGGGAGGCCATGCTCAAGATCAACGAGACCTCGGACGGCGGGGCTTCGTACCTCCAGCTCCTGGAGCCGACCCGCGAGGACTCGGCCGTGGGCAAGTGGCTGGCGAAGAACGGGGAGGGCGTCCACCACATCGCTTTCGGTACGGCGGATGTGGACGGGGACGCCGCGGACATCCGCGAGAAGGGCGTCCGGGTGCTGTACGACGAGCCCAGGACGGGGTCGATGGGGTCCCGGATCACGTTCCTGCACCCCAAGGACTGCCACGGTGTCCTCACCGAACTGGTCACGAGCAGCCCGGAGCACTGACCTGGCGGATACCAGGCCCGGTAGAGTGGGCGGTTCCGGGCCGGGGCCGGGTCGGGGCCGTACCGCGTCCTCGTCGTTTGTCTGTCACCATTTCCCCGGGGGACCGCTCGCCGGCGAGCGGTACTCGTTGCGAACAGGGTTGGGGTCTCCCCTGCTCGAACGATGTTGAGAGCTCGGGGAAGGATGGGACCGCGCAGTGCGGGGCTACGAAAGCCAGGAGAGCCACCGAGCTGAAGACGACCATCTCTCGCGGTTCGAAGCCGAGATGGACCGGCTGAGGACCGACCGGGAGAAGGCCGTCCAGCACGCCGAGGACCTCGGATACCAGGTCGAGGTCTTGCGCGCCAAGCTGCACGAGGCGCGGCGCAGTCTGGCCACCCGTCCCGCCTACGACAGCGCGGACCTGGGCTACCAGGCCGAACAGCTGCTGCGGAACGCGCAGATCCAGGCCGAGCAGCTGCGCAGCGACGCCGAGCGCGAGCTGCGCGAGGCACGGGCCCAGACGCAGCGCATCCTCCAGGAGCACGCCGAGCACCAGGCGCGCCTCCAGGCGGAGTTGCACACCGAGGCCGTCCAGCGCAGGCAGCAGCTCGACCAGGAGCTGGCCGAGCGCCGGCAGACCGTCGAGTCGCACGTCAACGAGAACGTCGCCTGGGCCGAACAGCTGCGCGCCCGCACCGAATCGCAGGCCCGCCGGCTGATGGAGGAGTCGCGCGCCGAGGCCGAGCAGGCCCTGGCCGCCGCGCGGGCCGAGGCGGCCCGGGTGGCCGAGGAGACCCGGCAGCGCGTCGGCTCGGAGGCCGAGGCCGCGCGGGCCGAGGCCGAGGCGATCCTGCTGCGCGCCCGCAAGGACGCCGAACGCATGCTGGGCGTGGCCTCCGCGCAGGCCCAGGAGGCCACCAGCCACGCGGAGCAGCTGCGCTCCAGCACCACCGCGGAGACCTCGCAGGCCCGCCAGCAGACGGCCGAGCTGAACCGGGCCGCCGAGCAGCGGCTCCAGGAGGCCGAGACCCGGCTGCGCGAATCCCGCCTGGAGGCCGAGAAGGTCCTCTCCGAGGCGAAGGACGCGGCCGCCAAGAAGCTGGCCGCCTCCGAGTCGCAGAACGAGCAGCGCACCCGTACGGCCAAGTCGGAGATCGCCCGTCTGGTCGGCGAGGCCACCAAGAGCGCCGAGACGCTCAAGGAGGAGGCCGAGCAGGCCCTCGTCGACGCCCGCGCCGAGGCCGAGCGGCTGGTCGCCGAGGCGGCCGAGAAGGCCGGTACGGCCGCGGCCGAGGACGCGGCGGCCCAGCTCGCCAAGGCCGCCCGCAGCGCCGAGGAGGTCCTCACCAAGGCCTCCGAGGACGCCAGGTCGACCACGAAGGCCGCGAGCGAGGAGGCCGAGCGGATCCGCCGCGAGGCCGAGGCCGAGGCGGACCGGCTGCGCGGCGAGGCCGCCGAGCAGGCCGATGAGCTCAAGGGCGCGGCCAAGGACGACACCAAGGAGTACCGGGCCAAGACGGTCGAGCTCCAGGAGGAGGCCCGCCGGCTGCGCGGCGAGGCCGAGCAGCTGCGCTCCGAGGCGGTCGCCGAGGGCGAGCGCATCCGGGGCGAGGCCCGCCGCGAGGCGGTCCAGCAGCTGGAGGAGGGCGCCCGCACCGCCGAGGAGCTGCTGACCAAGGCGCGCTCCGACGCGGACGAGCTGCGCACCAAGGCGAGCGGCGAGAGCGAGCGCATCCGCGCCGAGGCCGCCGAGCGCGCGGCCACCCTGCGCAAGCAGGCCGAGGAGACGCTGGAGCGCACCCGCGCCGAGGCCGAGAAGCTGCGGGCCGAGGCCGAGGAGCAGGCGGAGGCCACCACCTCCGAGGCCGAGCGGGCAGCGGCCGAGCTGCGTGAGGAGAC
>NZ_JBEYKR010000154.1:0-16274 GCF_040703535.1 Streptomyces sp. NPDC007346 | reverse complement strand
TGGCCCCCGCCGGGGGGGCCCCGGGGCCGGGCGCGCCCGCCCGGGCGGCCTCAGGCCCGGGAGAGATCTCCGGCGCTCCGCCGGCCGCGTACCCTGCCGCCCGCCTCGTCCCGCCCGGCCGCTCGCGCCGCCCGCTGGGCCTGCCGACGCTCCCGGCGCATCTGCCGGGCGGTGCTGCTCGGCTCCGACACCACGCCGTGGCGCTGGTTCCACACCTGCCGGGTGACCCAGACGTCCAGCACCGCCCAGGTGGCGACCACCGTGCTGGCCACGCCGCTGAGCACCATCGGGAAGGCCAGCCAGGATCCGGCCAGCGTGCACAGAAAGGCGATCACCGCCTGGATGATCGTCAGAGACATGATGATGACGGCGCGCACAGCGGCCGTCCGCACCGCGTCAGGCATCCGCCGCTTCCCGGCCGGCTCCTCCACCCACAACTGCCGCGGCACCCCCGCCCCGTCCACGGCGTCCGCCCTCGCGGTGCCGGCCGTCACTCCGGCGCTGCCGCGCTCCTGCGTGCTCAAGGTCCTTCAACTCCCCACCACTGTCCGACTTCAGGGTGGCTGCCCGGCTTGCGCCGGTTCTACGCGGGCGGTCGGACTACGAACTGCCGCGCGTGCCACCACCCTGCGCCTACCCCGTACATATGGACGAACCACCCGCTCCGAAGATTCCCCCCGAAAGGCACCGCAGGGCCCCAGATGGCTACGGAACGAATAATTCCAGCCAACTGATCTGGGCCCGCACCCGGGGGTTCGGTGGGGATCCTCTGCCGCTTTCGCGAATTTCATCTCCGGGAATACCGGGACAACTCATGATCAAACCCTGGCCGGACGGCTGAAAATCATCCGGACGTGTCTTCGAGTTGTCTCTGTGTCGGTAGTAGGCTCGCGCCGTTTATTGACGCAGGACGGACCCTCGCCCGCGTCGGTCCGATGGGCGCCGGTGTCAGCGCGGCGCACGTCGGGGCAGGGTCGAGGGACGACCGGGAGAAAGACCACCCCGCGGTGCGGGGCCGATCTGGGGGAGGCCATGCGCTTTCGCGGGAAGTCCATCCGCAGGAAGATCGTGGCGTTGCTGCTTGTGCCGCTCGTCTCCCTCACGGGCCTATGGGTCCTCGCCACGTACGTCACCGGCCGCCAGGCGACCGAGCTGATGAGCGTCAGCAACACCGTGGAGAAGGTCGCCGGCCCCCTGGAGGACGCGGTCCGCGTCGTGCAGGCGGAACGCCGGCAGACCCTGGTCTTCCTGGCCGACCCCCGCGCCTCCGACGCCCTCCCCCTCCTGCTGAGCCGTCGGGCCGACACCGACCGGGTGGTGGCCGAGGTCAGGGACAGCGCCGGGCAGGACGACGTCCGCGAGGCGCTCGACGCCGAGGCCCGCACCCGGCTCGACGCGATCCTGAGCGCCGTCGACGGCCTGGGTTCCCTGCGCGAATCCGTCGAGAAGCGGACCATCGGCCGGGCGAAGGCGCTGGACTTCTACAACGGCCTCGTCGACCCCGCGTACCGCTTCCTCAACGGTCTCCACACCACGGAGAACGGGTCGCTGGACAAGCAGATGCGGGCGCTGGTCGGGATATCCCGGGCCCGCGAGATGCTGTCGCGCGAGGACGCGCTGGTCGCGTCGGGCCTGATCGCGGGCCGCTTCACCACCCCCGAACTGCGCCAGATATCCGGCCTGGTGGCCCAGCGCGAGATGCTCTACGAGGTCAGCCTCGAAAACCTCCCCGCCGCCGAACGCCGCCGCGTCGAGCAGTTCTGGAGCAGCCCGGACGCCGAACCGCTGCGCACCGCCGAGGACACCCTGATCGCCGCCGGGCCCACCAGGCGTCCGGGCGCCGTCGACACCGAGCGGTGGCAGGAGGCGGCCCCGCCCGTCCTCGACCGGCTCGCGAACGACTCCCGGGAGATGGGCAACCGCTTCCAGGACCGCGCGGAACCGGTCGGATACCGGGTCCTGGCCCAGGCCGGTGTCGCCGGAGTCCTCGGCTTCCTGGCCCTGATCGTCTCGATCTTCGTCTCCGTACGTATCGGCCGCGAGCTCATCCGTGACCTCTCCCGGCTCCGCAAGGACGCCCACGAGGTCTCCGGCGTCCGGCTGCCGAGCGTCATGCGGCGGCTGGCCGCCGGCGAACACGTCGACGTCGAGACCGAGGCCCCGCACCTCACCTACGAGCGCGACGAGATCGGCCAGGTCGGCCAGGCGCTCAACACCCTCCAGCGCGCCGCCGTCGAGGCCGCGGTCAAGCAGGCGGACATGCGCCGCGGGGTCTCCGAGGTCTTCGTCAACCTCGCCCGCCGCAACCAGGTCCTCCTGCACCGCCAGCTGACCCTGCTGGACACCATGGAGCGCCGCACCGAGAACAGCGACGAGCTCGCCGACCTGTTCCGCCTCGACCACCTCACCACCCGCATGCGGCGCCACGCCGAAGGGCTCGTGATCCTCTCCGGCGCCGCCCCCTCCCGCCAGTGGCGCAAACCCATCCAGCTCATGGACGTGGTGCGGGCCGCCGTCGCCGAGGTCGAGGACTACGAACGCATCGAGGTCCGGCGGCTGCCCCGGATCGGCGTGGGCGGCCCCGCCGTCGCCGACCTCACCCACCTCATCGCCGAACTCCTGGAGAACGCCACCGTCTTCTCGCCCCCGCACACCGCGGTCCAGGTGCACGGCGAACGCGTCTCCAACGGCTTCACCCTCGAGATCCACGACCGAGGCCTCGGCATGCCCCCGGAGGTCCTGCTCGACGCCAACCTGAGGCTCGCCGAGACCCCCGACTTCGAGCTCTCCGACACCGACCGCCTCGGCCTCTTCGTGGTGAGCCGGCTCGCCCAGCGCCAGAACGTCCGGGTCTCCCTGCAGAAATCGCCGTACGGGGGCACCACCGCGGTCGTCTTCATCCCCGCCGCCCTCCTCACCGAGGCCCCCGACACCCACGGCACCGGCTTCCGTCTCGACCGCCGGGCCGAGCGGGCGATCGGCAGCGGCCGAGGCACGGACGCGGCGCGGAGCACGGAGGCCGCCACGTCGGGTGCGGAGCGCCGTGTCAACGGCAGGTCCGCGGTCCTCTCCCCGGTCCCCACCGGCCTCACCGGAACGGCCGCACTCGACGGCCCGGTCGAACTGGAAGCCCCCGTCGGCCCCCTGGACCTCGCCGGCGACCTGCTGGACCGCTCCTCCGACGCGGACCCGGTCCTCGATCCGGCCCTGGGGCCCGTGCTCGACGGAGTCTTCGACCTGGAGGACACCGAGAGCGAACGCGGCGGCATCTTCCGCGCCCGCGACCTGCGCCGCGAGGACGGCCGGGACCCACGCCCCGGGGACGAGCGGAGCCTGCGCCGTGAGGACGGCCGGGGCCCACGCGGCGAGCAGGCCCGGGACGCGCGCCGCGAGGACGTCGGCAAGTCGCACGGCGGCGGCGCCCGCCGCGCCACCGACCGCGAACAGCACCAGCAGGCCCGCGACCACGGCCAAGGCCCCACAGCCGAGGTCCGCCCGATGCGCCCCAGCGGCCCGGCACCCCTGCCGCGCCGCACCCCGCCGACGCTGGTCACCGACCGGGGCCGCCGCGTGGACGACCGGACCCCGGACGCCACCACCGCCGCCGAGCCGCCCGCGCCCCGCACCCCGACCGGACCGGTCGCGCACACCACCCCCTGGGCCGCCCGCGCCGCGCAGCGCTCACCCGCACCGCTCAGCACCACACCGCCCGACCCCGACGACGCCCGGCACGCCGCCGCCGACGCGGGGCGCGCGACCACCGACGAGCAGCGCGACATCACCGAGGCCCGGCGCGACACCGCCCCCGCGCCGGCCGGTCCCACCGCCCCCGACACCGTGGGCGGCCTGCCCCGGCGGGTCCGGCAGGCCAGCCTCGCCCCCCAGCTCCGTGAGGACTCCGCAGACCGGACTCCGCACCGGGCGCCCGTGGACACGGTCGACGACGTCGAGCGTGACGCGGACGAGGTACGCAATCGCATGGCTTCACTCCAGCGCGGCTGGCAGCGCGGTCGTCGGCAGAACGCCGAGGACGCACAGGGCGCGGCCGGCTTCGAGGGAACAGCACCAGGAACCACTCCGGGAGGGGACGGTCGATGACCGCACCGAACGCCGCAGCACCCAACCCCGCACGCCTCGGCTCGGGCGAACTGAACTGGCTGCTCGACGAACTCGTCCAGCGCGTCGCCAGCATCCGCAAGGCGCTGGTGCTCTCCAGCGACGGGCTCGCCACCGGCGCCTCACAGGACCTGACCCGCGAGGACAGCGAGCATCTGGCCGCCGTCGCCTCCGGATTCCACAGCCTCGCCAAGGGCGTGGGCCGCCACTTCGACGCGGGCCAGGTACGCCAGACCGTCGTCGAACTGGACGAGGCGTTCCTCTTCGTGTCCGCGGCGGGCGACGGCAGCTGTCTCGCCGTCCTGTCCGACGCCGACTCCGACGTGGGCCAGGTGGCGTACGAGATGACGCTGATGGTCAAGCGCGTGGGGGCCCACCTGGCCAACACCCCACGGACGACCGGTCTGCCCGCCGGAGGATGAGTGGCGGGCATGAGCGCTGACTCCCCCCGGGGCACGGACCCCGGATCCCCGGACGGGACCGCGGACCCCCAGTCCTCGCGGTGGTACGACGCGGAGGCCGGGCCGGTGGTCCGCCCGTACGCCATGACCCGGGGGCGTACCAGCAGCGCCTCCCGGCACCGGCTCGACCTCATCGCCCTCGTCGTGCCCGAACCGGCCGCCGAGGACCCCGGCCGGGACCAGACGCTCGCGCCCGAACACGTCACGATCGTCGAACTCTGCAGCGACATGCCCCAGTCGATCGCCGAGCTCGCCGCCGAACTCGACCTGCCCGTAGGGGTGGTACGGGTCCTGGTCGGCGATCTCGTCGAGGACGAGCTGGTGCACGTCACCCGTCCCGTTCCGCCGGCCGAGCTGCCGGACGTGAACATTCTCCGCGAGGTGATCAATGGCCTTCGGGCGCTCTAGCCGCAGGAAGCAGCGGCTCGTCGAGCCCGTCACCCTGAAGATCCTGGTGGCGGGAGGGTTCGGCGTCGGCAAGACGACCGCGGTCGGCGCGGTCAGCGAGATCAGACCGCTGCGCACGGAGGAGCGGCTGAGCGAGGCGGGCCGCCCGGTGGACGACCTGGCGGGGGTGGAGTCCAAGACCACCACCACGGTCGCCATGGACTTCGGCCGGATCACGCTCCGCGAGGACCTGGTCCTCTACCTCTTCGGCACGCCGGGCCAGGACCGCTTCTGGTTCCTCTGGGACGAGCTGGCCCAGGGGGCCCTGGGCGCGGTGGTCCTCGCCGACACCCGGCGCCTGGAGGACTGCTTCGCCGCGGTCGACTACTTCGAGCGCCGCCGGATCCCGTTCACGGTGGCCGTCAACTGCTTCGAGGGAGCAGGCCTGTTCCCGGCCGAGACGGTGCGGGCAGCCCTGGACCTCGACCCCGAGGTCCAGGTGCTGCTGTGCGACGCGCGGGACCGCTCCTCGGTACGTGACGTCCTGGTCGCGGTGGTCGAGCACGCCCTGGAGCGCGCGGCGCGGGACCGGCGGCCCGTCGCCACCACCTGACGGCCCGCCTGAGAAGGGCGCCACCACAGCCGAACCGCGCCCCGACAGCCCAGGGTCGGCCGCGGCCCGCCGGCCGCCACCGGTCCGGTCGCCCAACTGGGGTACCAACGCGGAGAGTTGCGCGATGAGCGGCCAGAGGGGCTGTCCCGTACGCGGCTCAGCCGTTCTCGGCCAGCCACTTGGCCGCGGTCCGCGCCAACTCGGCGTCCCGGCCCGCGAGCATCATCCCGATCATCTGCGCGTCCCCACGCAGCGACCACGCCGGATGCCCGAACGTCGCCGGGTTGTTCTTCTCGATCAGGAAGTGCGCGGGCCAGGCCGTGCCGTACCCGATCAGCGGCAGCGCCGCGAGATACCGCCTCCGGCCCCGCGCCAGCCCGTAGGCGGCGATCGTGAGGCCGGTGAGGGTGCCGGTCAGATGGACCCAGCGGGTGGCGGCACGCGAGTGCATCGCGACGTAGTACGGCCAGAATTCCTCGTACGAATCGAACGTCTGCTGTGACATACGGGCACCGTATCGGCCCGATCGGCAACCGAACACGCCCCTTTCGCGTCCGAAATGAAGAACGGGCGGCCGGAGCCCACGGGGGTGGTCCCGGTCGCCCGCTCAGCGCCCGGCGACCGACCCGCGGTCCACCGGGAAGTCGAAGTAGGTGTCCGGGAACAGCTCGGGCCGGTAGGTGAAGTGCCACCACTCCTCGGGCAGGTTCACGAACCCCACCTCGCCCAACGTCCGCTTCAGAAACTGCCGGTTGGCGCGCTGAACCCCCTGGATCCGGGGATCGTCCGTGTGCGACAGGGTGTCGAAGCAGTCGTAACCGGTCCCCATGTCCACCGAGTTGTCGGGGAACCGCTCACCCTTCGGCGCGAAGCAGGGCGTCAGCCGTTCACCCGGCCGGTACGGCCTGGTCGGCAGGGCCGGCAGCCGGACCAGGGTCAGGTCCACCGTGCTGCCCCTGCTGTGTCCGGACCTCTCCGCGATGTAACCGTCCTCGAACAGCCGCTCCTTGTCGACCAGTGGATAGAACTCCCCTTTCATGGACTGGTCTTCGAGATCCTTCGCCCAGCGTACGAAGTGGTCCACCGCCCGCTGCGGCCGGTAACAGTCGTACACCTTCAGCGAATACCCCTGGCGCAGCAGCCGCTTCTGCGCCCGATGCAGCGCACGGGCGGCGGGCCGGGTCAGGATGCAGACCGGCTGCCGGTAGCCGTCGACGCGCTCGCCGAGGAACGTGTGGGCTGTGGTGTAGCGCATCTCCTGGATGATCGTCGGATCCACCGACCGCAACGCCACGAACCCGTCGGGCGCCTTCGGCCCGGGGCGGTGCTGGGGGCGGTCCTGGGCCGGAGCGGGCTCGGGGTGCCCTTGGGCCGGAGCGGGGTCGGGCCGGGCCTGCGCCGGAGTAGGGGAGACGGCCGTGGTGACGAGCAGGGCGGTGGCGGCGGCAGCGGTGGCCAGAGCGCGGAGAGCGGTACGCATTCCTGTCATGAGCACACCGTCTATCAGCTCCAGGCCCCCGGCGGAAGGACGATCGGATACAGTCCGCCCGTGTCCGAGCCCACCAGCAGCCCCGCCCCGACGACCGGCCGGCGCCCGGCCCCGTACGTCAAGGACTCCCACTGCTCCACCTGCGGAGCCCCGTACACCGCCCTCCCGGCACCCGGCACCTGGCCCCGCACCTGCCCGCACTGCGGCGCCACCGCCTACCGCAACCCGCTCCCGGTCGCCGTGGCCCTGCTCCCCGTGAGCGGCCCGAGCGCGGCCGGGCTCGTCGTCATCACGCGCACCATCCAGCCGCAGAAGGGTGGCACGGCGCTGCCCGGCGGCTTCATCGACCACGCCGAGGACTGGCGCCACGCGGTCGTCCGCGAACTGCGCGAGGAGACCGGGATCGAGGCCGACGAACAGGACGTCCGCCTCGCCGACGCCCTCAGCGACACCGGCGGCCACCTCCTGCTCTTCGGGCTCCTTCCGCAACGGCCCCTGTCCAGCCTGCCGCCCTCCGTCCCCACCCACGAGACATCGGGGTACGAGATCCTCCGCGCCCCCCGCCCGCTGGCCTTCCCGCTGCACACCGAGGCGGTGGACGCCTGGTTCGCGGGCCGCTACGGCTGAGCGAGGAAGCCGGCCCCCTATGGCTGAGCCGAGGGGACCGCCGAGTACGGCCGAGCCAGGGAGCCCACCCGGCAGGGCCCGAGCCGAGGAGGCGGTCTCGTTCGGCCGAGCCGACGAGGCCGCCCCGTACGACCGAGCCCACCAGACCGGTCCCTGCTCCGTGCCCCCGAAGACGCCCCCGCTACGCCATCACCCCATCACCCCTCCACCCCCCGCACCCGCACCGGAAGTCCGACCGCCCCCGCCCCCTCCCCGCCGTCCCGCTCCACCACGACCCGGTCGCCCTCCCACCGTGACACATACCGCTCGACCTCCGCCTCGGCCCACCCGTCACCCGGATCCCGGACCACCAGCCCGCCCCCGGTCCGCCCCGGAGCCGGCGCCCACACCTCCAGCTCCAGGTCCCCGTCCGCGTCCCGCACCGGAACCACCGCCCCCGCCCGAGCCAGCACCGGGATCCGGGACAGCGGCGCGTCGATCACCACCGGCCCCGGCCCCTCGTACGCTCGCCCGGTCGCCGTGTCGTACCAGCGCCCCCGGGGCAGCCGCACCACCCGCCGGTCCGCACCGCTCTCCAGCACCGGCGCGACCAGCAGCGCGTCGCCCAACAGGAACGCGTCCTCGCACCCCCGCAAGGCACGGTCGCCCGGCGCCGCCCACCACACCGGCCGCACATAGGGCGCCCCCGACAGCCGCGCCACCTGCGACAGCGTCACGAAGTACGGGCGCAGCCGCTCCCGCTCCACCAGCGCGGCCCGCGCGTGCTCCAGCACCTCGGGCCCGAACTCCCACGGCTCCCGCCGCCCCGCGTCGATCGCCGAATGGGTCCGGAACAGCGGCAGGTAGGCGCTCATCTGGAACCACCGCAGGTACAGCTCCGGCGACGGGAACCCGTCGAACCCGCCCACATCCGGACCCGAGTACGGCACCCCGCACAGCCCGAGGCCCAGCACCAGCGAGAGCGACGCCCGCAGCCCCGGCCACCCGGTCGACACATCACCGGACCAGGTGCCCCCGTACCTCTGCATCCCCGCCCAGCCCGAGCGCGAGAACAGGAACGGCCGCTCGTCCGGACGCAGCCGCAGCAGCCCCTCGTACCCGGCACGCGCCATCGCCAGCCCGTACACGTTGTGCGCCTCGCGGTGGTCGCCGCCGTGGCCCTCCAGGACGTGCCGGGCGGAGCGGGGCAGCGACGGATCCCCGAACGCGGTGAACGACACCGGCTCGTTCATGTCGTGCCAGACCCCCGAGAAGCCCTGCGCAAGCCGCTCCTCGTACAGAGATCCCCACCACTCCCGCACAAGCGGATCGGTGAAATCCGGATAGACGCAGGCCCCGGGCCACACCTCGCCCACCACCACCCGCCCCCGCGCGTCCCGGACGTACGCCCCCCGCTCTCCGAGTGCCACGCCCGCGTCGAACACCGCGTCCCCGGGCGCCGCCTTCACCGCCGGATCGACGATCGACACCAGCCGCACACCCTCGTCACGCAACTCCTTCGCCAGCTCGGGCAGCGCGGGGAACCGGCTCCGGTCGACCGTGAACACCCGGTGCCCGTCGTAGTGGTCGATGTCCAGATGCAGCACGGACAGCGGAAGCCCCCGCTCCCGGTACCCGGCCACCACCCGCCGCACCTCCCGCTCCCCGCCGAACCCCCACCGGGCGTGCTGCGGACCCAGCGCCCACGACGGTGGCACCGCCGGCGCGCCCGTCAGCGCCGTCCACCCCCGCAGCACCCGGGCCGGCGTCCCCGCCACCACCCAGCAGCGCAGCGGACCGCCCTCCATCCGCACTTCGCAGGTCCCCGGCCGGTCGTGCCCGGAACCCGCGCCCTCCTGGCCCTCGCGCACCACCACCCGGCCCGCCCAGGTGTTGTCGTGGAAGGCCAGATGGGTCCCCGCGTCCGACACCACCACCTGCACCGGCATCGTCAGATACAGCGGATCGTCCCCCGGACCGAACCGCCCGCCCGGGTCGGTGTTCCACAGCCCGTACGCCCCGTCCCGCAGCCGGGGCCCCGACGCCCGCCCGCCGAGCCCGAAGAACCGAGCGTCCGCGGGTACCTCCGACCGCTGCACCCACCGCACCGCGCCCCCGCCCACCGGCTCCCACCATCGCGGCGGCAACTCCCGCCGCAACAGCACCCCGCCCGGCGTCCGCAGCTCCACCGCACCGGTGCGCGACACGAGCACCGTGAGCCGCTCGGAGACCACCTGCCAGCCGCCGTCCTGGCCCGGCTCCAGCACCGCCCGCGGATCCGGCGCCGGCACCTCTCCCGCCAACGCGTACGACGGCAGCGGATCGGCCCCGTCCCACGCCCAGAACACCGCACCGCCCACCGCCACCCGGACCCTCAGTTCCGAACGGGCGAACCGCACCACACCCCCGCCCGGCGCCGGCTCCGCCCCCTCCAGAGCACCGGGCACCCGGGCCCGTTCCACACCGCGCGCGGGCAGCGCACGCGCATCCGCCGACCGGCGCCGCCAGGCCGCGCGCACCGTGCGCAGCCCCCGTACCGAACCGACCAACCTCACCCGACGCACCAGGTCACGACCGTCCATGGGGCACACCCTGCCACCCACCCGGAGCCCGGAACCTTCCGTTCAACTCCCGTTCACCCGCTCCGGCCGAAGAATCGAAGCCCACCTCACGCCGGCCCACTCTGGTGCCGAAGACGATCACATGGCATCGTCCGTGTCAGCCGCTCACGCGCACACCCCAGCCCGTGCGCGCCGACACGCCACCCGCGTACCCGTCCAGCCAGGGAGCCGCCCGATGACCGCAGCCACGCCCGACGCCCCCCTCTGGCAGCCCGGCCCCGACCGCATCGCCGCCGCCGCCGTCACCCGCTTCCAGAACTGGGCCGCGGGCCGCTTCGGAGCCCCCGCCGACGGCGGGTACGAGGCCCTGCACCGCTGGTCCGTCGACGAGCTCGACACCTTCTGGCAGGCCGTCGCCGAGTGGTTCGACATCCGCTTCTCCACTCCGTACGAGAGCGTCATCGGCGACCGCACCATGCCCGGCGCCACCTGGTTCCCCGGCGCCACCCTCAACTACGCCGAACACGCCCTGCGCACCGCCGAGGACCCGGCCCGCGCGGACAGCCCCGCCCTCCTCCACGTCGACGAGACCCACACCCAGGACGCCACCAGCTGGTCCGACCTCCGCCGCCAGGTCGGCGCCCTGGCCGCCGAACTCCGCGCCATCGGCGTCACCCCCGGCGACCGCGTCAGCGGCTACCTCCCGAACATCCCGCAGGCCGTCGTCGCCTTCCTCGCCACCGCGGCCGTCGGCGGCGTCTGGACCTCCTGCGCCCCCGACTTCGGCGCCCGCAGCGTCCTGGACCGGTTCCAGCAGATCGAGCCCGTCGTCCTGTTCACCGTCGACGGCTACCGCTACGGCGGCAAGGAGCACGACCGTACGGAGACCGTCGCCGAACTCCGCCGCGAACTGCCCACCCTGCGCGCCGTCGTCCACATCCCGCTGCTGGGCACCGACGCCCCCGAAGGCGCCCTCGCCTGGGCCGCCCTCACCTCCGCCGACACCGAACCGGTCTTCGAACAGGTCCCCTTCGACCACCCGCTCTGGGTCCTCTACTCCTCCGGCACCACCGGCCTGCCCAAGGCCATCGTCCAGTCCCAGGGCGGCATCCTGCTCGAACACTTCAAGCAGATCGGCCTGCACTGCGACCTCGGCCCGGAGGACCGCCTCTTCTGGTACACCTCCACCGGCTGGATGATGTGGAACTTCCTCGTCTCCGGCCTCCTCACCGGCACCACCGTCGTCCTGTACGACGGCAGCCCCGGCTACCCGGACGTGAGTGCCCAGTGGCGGGTCGCCGAACAGGCCGGCGCCACCCTCTACGGCACCTCCGCCGCGTACGTCATGGCCTGCCGCAAGGCCGGCATCCACCCCGGCCGCGACTTCGACCTCTCCCGCGTCCAGTGCGTCGCCACCACCGGCTCCCCGCTCCCGCCCGACGGCTTCCGCTGGCTCCACGACGAAGTCGCCGACGACCTCTGGATCGCCTCGGTCAGCGGCGGCACCGACGTCTGCAGCTGCTTCGCCGGAGCCGTGCCCACCCTCCCGGTCCACATCGGCGAACTCCAGGCCCCCTGCCTCGGCACCGACCTCCAGTCCTGGGACCCGGCGGGCAAGCCCCTGACCGGAGAGGTCGGCGAACTCGTCGTCACCAACCCGCTGCCGTCCATGCCGATCCGCTTCTGGAACGACCCCGACGGCAGCCGCTACCACGACAGCTACTTCGACACGTACCCCGGCGTCTGGCGCCACGGGGACTGGATCACCATCACCGACCGCGGCTCGGTGATCATCCACGGCCGCTCCGACTCCACCCTGAACCGCCAGGGCGTCCGCATGGGCTCCGCCGACATCTACGAGGCCGTCGAACGGCTCCCCGAGATCCGCGAGTCCCTCGTCATCGGCGTCGAAGAGCCCGACGGCGGGTACTGGATGCCGCTCTTCGTCCACCTCACCGAAGGCGCCACCCTCGACGACGACCTGCGGGCGGCGATCAAGGCGACCATCCGCGAGAACCTCTCCCCCCGCCACGTACCGGACGAGGTCATCGAGGTCCCCGCCATCCCGCACACCCTCACCGGCAAGCGCATCGAGGTCCCGGTCAAGCGCCTGCTCCAGGGCACCGAACTCGCCAAGGCGGTCAACCCCGGCTCGGTCGACAACCTCGACCTCCTCCACTTCTACGCCGAACTGGCCGCGAAGCGCCGACGCCAGGCCGCTTGTCAGTCCCCCTGATTACGCTGAGTGAGCAAGGATTCACCGCGCACAGGGGGACACATGGCGCAGACCGAGAACACCAGGCACAGCTCCCAGCACAACAAGAAGCACGGCACCGCGCACGACAAGAGGCACGGCGCCGCATCCCACGCCACGACCCTGCGCCGCATCCTGCGCCGCGAAGCCCCCAGCACCGTCGGCCTCCTGGCCGACGAGCAGGACTTCGCGGCCATGCGGCGCTACCGGACCTTCCCCTTCGACGACCACACCGTCTATCTGCAACAGGTCGAAGGCCTGCTCAAGGCGCAGGCGGCCCAGGGCATGCACACCACGATCGCCCTCTTCGACCCCGAGGACTACGCCGAGTTCTGCGAGGAGTCCGGACTCGACGCGGACACCGGCGCCAGCCGCAGCCGCTTCACCGCCGAGATCGCCGCCGCCGGAGCCACCGTCACCTACACCGGCCAACGCCTGACCGACCTCATCCCGCTCCTGGTCTCCCGCGCGGTCCGCCAGGCCACCTGGGAGTACGCCACCCTCCTCCTCGCCGACCTCGGGGCCTGCGCGGACTGCGGTCAGGAGATCGGACGCGCGGCCTTCGACCGGGCCTCCCACCTCCTGATGCGCCTGCTGGAGACGGCCGGGCCGGGCACGCACCACCTGGTCTGCTCCACGCCGACGGAGAACGACCAGCTCCTGGCGGTGCTCCACACCCACCGCGACACCACGGGCCCGGCCCGCCTGGACACCTCGGAAGGAGCGGAGTTCGCCACGGTGCTCGCGGTGGCGGTCGCCCTGGAGTCGCCCGGGGGAGTGGTGCTCCGCACCAGCGCCCCCGACAGCCCGGACCGCGTCCACGGCTGGCGACTGGCCCACGGCGCCCTCGCCCCGCTCACCGCGGGCGAGGTCTTCAACGCCTACTGCACCGACGCCGAGACCGGAGAGCCCGTCTCCCCGGAATCCGGCGTGGAGTACTGCGCGGGATTCGACATCGGGGCCGACCCGGCGGAGCCCCACCGCTGACGCACGCACACAGCAGGAGGGGCTCCCCGCCACATGGCGGGAAGCCCCTCCGACAGACACAGACACCCCGGTGCGGCTACTCGCCGGACAGCACAGCCTGAGCGGCGCTGCGCGCCTCATCGGCGGAGTCGGCCGAACGGGCGGCGTTCGCCGCACGCTCGCACTGGGCCAGCGTGTACTTGGCCAGCGTGGCGCGCACATAAGGAATCGACGCGGCACCCATGGAGAGCGAGGTGACACCCAGACCGGTCAGCACACAGGCCAGCAGCGGATCCGCGGCGGCCTCACCACAGACACCACAGCTCTTGCCCTCGGCACGAGCCGCCTCGGCGGACATCGCCACCAGGTCCAGCAGCGCCGGCTGCCACGGGTCCTGGAGCCGAGACACCGCGCCCACCTGACGGTCGGCGGCGAAGGTGTACTGCGCCAGGTCGTTGGTGCCCAGCGACAGGAACTCCACCTCCTGGAGGATCGACCGAGCCCGCAGAGCGGCGGACGGGATCTCCACCATCGCGCCGAACTTCGCCTGCAGCCCCGCCTCACGGCACGCGTCCGCGAACGCCTTGGCGTCGATGCGGTCGGCCACCATGGGCGCCATGACCTCCAGGTACACCGGCAGACCCTCGGCGGCCTTGGCCAGCGCGGTCAGCTGGGTACGCAGCACCTCGGGGTGGTCCAGCAGACTGCGCAGCCCCCGGACACCGAGCGCCGGGTTCGGCTCGTCGGCCGGCGTCAGGAAGTCCAGCGGCTTGTCGGCCCCGGCGTCCAGCACGCGTACGACGACACGCCCCTCGGGGAACGCCTCCAGCACCGCGCGGTAGGCCGCGATCTGCTTCTCCTCGGACGGCGCCTGCTTGCTGTCGTCCAGGAAGAGGAACTCGGTGCGGAACAGCCCGACGCCCTCGGCCCCAGCCTCGACCGCGGCGGGCACATCGCCCGGACCGCCGACATTGGCGAGCAGCGGCACCTTGTGCCCGTCCGACGTGGCACCCGGACCGGTCGAGGCGGACAGCGCCGCCTTACGAGCGGCGGCGGCAGCCTCCATCTCGGCACGCTTCTCGGCGCTCGGGTCGACGAAGATCTCGCCCGTGCTGCCGTCCACGGCCACGACCGTGCCCTCGGCCAGCTCACCGGCGCCGGGCAGAGCCACCACGGCCGGAACGCCGAGCGCCCGCGCCAGAATGGCACTGTGGCTGGTCGGCCCGCCCTCCTCGGTGACGAAGCCGAGCACCAGCGTCGGGTCGAGCAGCGCCGTGTCGGCCGGCGCCAGATCGCGCGCGATCAGCACGTACGGCTCGTCGCTGTCCGGAACCCCGGGCATCGGCACACCGAGCAGCCGCGCCACGATCCGGTTCCGTACGTCGTCGAGGTCGGCGACCCGCCCCGCCAGGTACTCCCCGGCGTTGGCGAGCAGCGCCCGGTACGCGGCGAACGCGTCGTACACGGCACGCTCGGCGGTGGACCCCACGGCGATGCGCCGCTCGACATCGGACATCAGCTCAGGGTCCTGGGCCATCATGGCCTGCGCCTCGAGCACGTGCTGTGCCTCGCCGCCGGCCAGATTGCCACGCGCGATCAGATCGGCCGCCACGGCCTCCACCGCCTGCCGGGCGCGCCCCTGTTCGCGACCGGCCTCCTCGGCGGGGATCGATTTGGCGGGCGGTTCCAGCACCGCCGTACCCATGTGCCGAACCTCGCCGATGGCCACACCGTGGCTCACGCCGACGCCTCGCAGCGTTGTCTCCATTTCACCCGTCTCCGGTTGTGCGGCGACCGTGTCACCGCGGTGGTTGTGCAACTGGCCTGTCACCGCGCCCAAGGCGCTACTGCCAGCCGAACAGCGTGTCGCCGATCTTCACGTCCCCGTCCTCACGGACGTCGGAGAGCGACTCGGCGGTGGCCTCCAGGGCCACGATCGGGCAGATGGGTGACTTGCCGGCCGCCTCGACGCCGACCGGGTCCCAGCGCACGATGCTCTGGCCCCGGGTCACCGTGTCCCCCTTGTTGACGAGCAGCTCGAAGCCCTCGCCGTTGAGCTGGACGGTGTCGATGCCGAGGTGCGTCAGGACCCCGTGCCCCTGCTCGTCGACGACGACGAACGCGTGGGGGTGGAGGGAGACGACGATGCCGTCGACCGGGGACACGGCCTCGGAGGGCTCACGCACGGGGTCGATGGCGGTACCGGGACCGACCATCGCGCCGGAGAAGACCGGGTCGGGAACCGCGGTGAGTCCGATGGCGCGTCCAGCAAGAGGGGACGTCACGTTGGTCATGGGGAGCCTCCCAGGGGGTGGAGATTCAAGATGTCGCCGCCGCGGCTGAAGAGGGACGGCGTACTGCTCAGCAGAGTAAGTCATATGAAGTCCCGGTTCCGCCCGAGACAGCCTGGTTGACAGGCCTAGGGGTGCACCGCACGCGATTTGCCTCGCTCCCCGGCGGCCTGTACTGTCGTACTCCTGCCTGACCCCAACGCGACTTTGAGTCGGGGGTCGGCGGCGACCTTCAAGCCCAGATCCTAACCTTGTACCTCTCCTTCGGCATGCCCGCGGGGCGTGGTCAAGGGAACGGGAAAGGCCTGATAGAGTCGGACTCGCCGAAAGGGAAAAAGCGAAAGCGAATTACCTGGAAAGCGAAAAACAGCAGGACCGCTTGACCCGCTTCGACCGGGAATCGGACACGGAAGAGTCTGATAGAGTCGGAAACGTAGGAAAGAAGAAAACGAAGGGAAGCGCCCGGAGGGCCCCGGTGAGACGGGACCGAAGGAAGCGTCCGTTCCTTGAGAACTCAACAGCGTGCCAAA
>NZ_JBEYKR010000153.1:0-16379 GCF_040703535.1 Streptomyces sp. NPDC007346 | reverse complement strand
CCGGGGCCCCCCCCCGATCAGTTTGGGGTGCGGGCCTCCGGGCGTTCAGAATGCAGGGGCGAAGCCCCAGCCGGGGTCCGGCTCCTGACGATGTGCGGGGAACGGTGCGATAGGTGTCATGGGCCGGAGCGTACGCCCGGCGAACCAACGCGAACAGCCCCGGACCACGGTGCGGAGACTCGATCGGACACGGCTGAACCGGACGCCCTATCCCTGCAGACCCTGCTGGATCGCCCAGAAGAGAAGTCCGACGAGGCCGGCCCCGGTGGCGTAGGCGGCGCCGCGCATCGCGCTGGAGAGCAGGGCGCGGCGCCGGCGGGCCAGCCAGTCGCGTACGGGCCTCTTCTGCTGGGATTCATCCGGGGGTTCGGGGCGGCGGTTAGTCTGCACGGTGGTGCTCCGTTCTTTTGGAGTGCTGTTGGAGTCCGGCGGGGCTGGGCGGCGTAGGAACCTTCGGCCCCGCTGGTCTCCGGTCTCAGGGGCGGCTGGCCAGCGTGTGGATGTGGTCGGCGATCCGGGCGTCGGGGCGGCAGACGAGACCGTCGGTGAACCGGTCGACCACGCGCTCGGCGTCGGCCTCCAGGCGCCCGGTCGTGGTGACAGACCGGCTGGTGGGGTTGCGGACGGAGTACGAGGTCCAGGTGTCCAGGGCGTCCACGATCTCCTCCGGGTCCGGATCGGTGTGGCTCGGGCTGGAGCGGACCAGGGTGGCGGTGACCTGCTTCTTCCAGAACCGGGCTTCGCGCTCTTCGCCGAGGCTGAGGTGGTCCAGGTAGAGGCAGTACGCGGCACCATTGTGTCCGGCGCCGGCGGCGAACCTCCACCAGAACCGGGCGCTTTCGGGGTGATGGGCGAGATAGAGGGTGCAGGCGAAGGCCTGCACGCCGTCGATGTCGACGCCGCCGGTCCAGCCGTCGAACTCGGTGACGCCCTCCTTCTCGTCGCTCCGTCCGAGCAGCGCGGTCAGCCGCTCCACGTGGGCGGCCGCGCCGGGGTGGTTGACGACGCACTGAGCCCAGGCGGCCAGACGGCGGCGGGCGTTGGGGCCAGTGAAGGTCCGTGCGGCAGCCGGGGCGCGGCCGTCGTCGTGGGCCAGGCGCCGGAGCCCGGCGCCGACGTCGAAGGGCCGGCGGGGCTCGCGTCGGCCGGCGTCCGCGAGGAGCTGTTCCCAGGGTGTGGTGCTCACGTGGCGTCCCTCCGGTGGATCGGGCGTGTGGCGCGGCGGTGGATGGGGGCCAGGCGTTCCTGGGCCTTGCGCCAGTGGTGGGTGACCGTGCTGGGGGTGAGGCCCATGTACCAGGCGATGTGCTTGGTGTCGTACTTGCCGATGGCCTTGAGTACCACCACGTCGAACTGGCGCGGGGAGAGCTTGCACATCGCCGGGTAGAGGCCGATGTCGCTGTCCATGAACGGCAGGCTCTCGCGGAACGTCCCGAGGACCTCGTCGAGAACGGTGCGGCGCATGATGTTCCAGGCCTGCTCGGGCAGGTCCGGCTCGGTGAGCAGGCTGTCCCACTGCAGCTTGATCTCGACGAAGGCCCGGTGGACGGCCTCTTCGGCGAGATCGTTCGTCTTGAGGATGGCCAGGGCGAACTCGTGGAACGCGTCCTGGTTGGAGAGGTAGTAGGCCTCGAGCTCCAGGGGAATCGGGAGCGGGGGCGGGACCTCGGCCACCGGGGTGGGGCCGGACTCCTCGCGTACGTCGTCGGTCATGGATCCTCTTCGTTGAGGCTGAGTTGGCCCCTGGTAACGGGTGCCGTCGGGAACCACTCAACCGGCCGAATCTGCCGAACGCGCATGCGCACCCGAACGAATATGACGTACAGAGATCAACTAACCTCGGAGCGTAGCTCTGCGACCTTTCGTAATCACCCCTTGACCTGCGGTGATGGATGGGCGTGCGTGGCATGAGCGCGGTGAAGTGGTGCAAGGGACGTGAGGACCGTCACAGGAGGGGCGGGGGTACTCCTGCCACGAACGAGTTACATCGCCCGATCCGGCTACGCGGAAAGCCCTCTGACGACCAGTCGGCAGTCCGGGCAGCCCGGCAGTTCGGAAACACCGTACGGCGGTAAGGGGCGCCCGCTACGGAAAGCGGCCTCGTGGCCACCGTTCCCTCCAGCCTGGCCCCGGGCGCTCAACCGCGTGATGATGCCCCATCGATGACCATCACGGCGTATCGCTGCCACAGCCCCTCAAGGGAGCGTTTCACCCGACAGGGTCTCGGAGCTGACGGAGCTAGTGTCGTCGTATGACCCTCAACGATGACGAGCGCGAGCTGCTGCGCCGGATCTCTGCGGCTGGCAACCCTGTCGAGCCCTCCGACTACTTCCACAGCATCTACCCGCCGAACTTCCCCACGTCAGCGGCTGAGGATGATCCCCGCCGCGAAGCGTGGGTGGAACTGCAGATGAATCTCTACCGCGCCTATATCCGGCTGCACGAGGTGGGCTTGATCCGGGTGGTGCAGCCGGCGAACGGCGAGCGGGGTGATCTCGTGGTGGCCACAGAAGCCAGCCGCGACGCACTCGCGTAGCTCGGCGTTCGGTAGGCCTCGCCGGATCACCGGCCACCCGTCACGGAAGGTCCCGAGCACCCGCGGGTGCCGCCCTCGCCGCGGACTTTGGCGGCCTCGCGCGCGCCCGGTGCAGTGCGACCTGGGCCGGGTCGACGCCGGACAGCTCAGGGGTCGAGGTCGTCGTAAGTGCCCATGCCCAACATGGTGTCACCGGCCATGAACTCGCCCCTCCGTGAACCGCATGTCCGCCACGTCCTGCCCGCTCAGGCCCTACACCGCCCAGCTCGGGCAGCGACTCACCCGGGACGGACGTCTGCGCCTGCGCCTGCGAGGCGAACGCCTCAGTTACATCCTGCGCATCATCGTGACCGATCAGGGGGCCGGACTGTCGTGTCTGATCGGACATGGTAATTCGGCGTGCGTATAGGGCCGTTGGTGGAATATGGAGGGATGAACAACTCTTTGTTCGCCGCGTCGGCGGCGGACCTGACGATCGAACGCATCCGTGCCCTCGCCGCGCGTCCGGACCAGGTGGAGAGCTTGACGTTGGAGTTCAAGCGCGAATATTCCAAGAGCGTGGTGAGGACCATCGCGGCGATGGCCAACACCTACGGCGGCGTGATCCTGGTGGGCGTCCACGACAAGGTGGAGCCGGGCGTCGAACGCGTCGTCGGCGTCGACGCCCAGGAGGAGATCGACAAGATCGCCAGCGCGTGCCGTGAGAAGTTCGACCCGCCCTGGGAACCGGCCTTCATTCCCGTCCCGTTCGACGACGGAAGCGGGCGCAGCGTGGTGGTGATCCGGGTTGACGCCAACGTCGCGCCCCGTCCGCTGCTGATAGACCTGCAGGCGCCGATTCGGCTGAGTGGGCAGAATTCCGTCGCCGACCGCGACCGGCTTCTGAAGCTTGCCCGGGAAGAGCCGTCCGCAGGGGTGCTGCCCATGGGGCAGAGCGTCATGTCCCCGAACCTGGACAGAGGCCAGGAGGGCAACTCCGCCGCAGACTTCATCCTCCGCACCGGCTTTAACCTCCCGATGGGGGAGGCCGGCGCCTGGCGCCCCTTGTCGGAGAGGGCTGTCGCCGCTCTCACCCAGGCGCTGAACCGTTCGGCCTTCCCAGCCGCCCTGGAGGACCTCGGGCACAAGTCGTTCTCCTCGTCCACAGGCTTCCAGCAGCACGGGTACAACAGGTCGCGAACCGCCCGGCTGGTGTATCGGGCTCTGAGCGAGAGCCCGGTCAAGCACCCTGTGGAGGCCGCCGTCACCGTGGCCCTGCCCGAGGTCTACGGCACTTCCACGGCGGCGACGGTCACCATCGACGTCACCTCCCGGCTCCGGCGGTACGCCGAAACTCTCGGTGACAAGGTGGGGGTGCCCGGGGAGGAGTACCGCTACCCGGTACCGGATCTTCTGGATCTGCTGGAAGGGATACTCAAGACCACCGTCGACCCCGAGGTCGTCGCGGAGATCGCCCGCATCACCGACATCGATCCCGCCCTGGTGGCGCAGCCGCGCGAGCTCCACCTCGCCGCGAGCTGTCAGGTCAAGGAACTCCTTCGCACCGATACCCTGCGGGAGATCCCGGACGCCGGTGCGTCGGCCGGCGGCGTCTTCCGTGCCAACCCTGCCCTGGACCTGCGCGACATCGCCGACCGCCAAGAACAGGTGGATGACTGGGTCCGCCAGCTCGGCCTGGACGCCGGCCTGACCGGCGTGGAGGCCTTGGTGGAGAGCTACCGGTCCTCGCGCGGGCGGAGAAGGTAGCGCGAGGGTCCGAAGCGCCTGGTCCCCAGCAGCTCTGACGCCGGGGGCCAGGTCTTTTGCATGAGTGTTGCCAACCAGAGGCGGACGACGGCGCGACGTACAAGCATCCCCGCGATCACGCCATACAGTCCAGCCGCCCCGCGACGGCCGCGGAGGTGATGGCGGTCAGCCCGGCCCGCTCGGCAGCAAGGCGTTGCAGTGCCCGAGCCTGAGATACGTCGCTAGACGTGACCCGCTGCTTGGCATCAGCTCGGGCACAGAGCTCCTCGAGGGCCTGGCGGTCATCAGCTGATGCTTCGAACCCTCCGTACCGCCCCCGCCCCCTTTCGCATCACAGCGCGTTATCGCACAATCACGCCATTGATGGTTCGGGAACGGGGAGGGCGCCATGGGGGTGTTGTGGAAGCTGGAGCCAGCGACCGCGGCCAAGCACAGGCTGTATCAGCGGTACCTGGACGCATGGTGGCCGATCCTGCTGCAGACCAATCAGCGCACGGGGTACGCCTTTCCACGAGTGACGCTGCTCGACGCATTCGCGGGGCCCGGCCGGTACGAGGGCAAGGAGCCGGGCTCGCCGGTGTTCATCCTGGACCGGCTTCTGAACCATCACGCGGTCGAGCGGATGAACCTGAGTCGCAGCCGGGTGCACCTGGTGTTCATCGAGCGTGACCCAGCGCGCTACGCACACCTGGTGTCGGAGCTGGTCGCCGTATTCGGACGGCTGGAGGATCTACCGGTACGGGTGGAGGTCCGGCGGGGTGAGGCGGGGAAGGACAGCTTGCCGATCCTGACCGAGCTCGGTGCGTGGGGCAATCCGATCCTGGGGATCTTCGACAGCTGGGGCAGTGTGAACGTGCCGCTGGAGGTGATGGCCAGGATCGCCCGCAACCGGTCCAGTGAAGTGATCACGACGTTCGGGCCGAACTGGTTCAGCCGACGCGAAGAGCTGAACGCGGACCTCCTCGACACGGTCTTCGGCGGCCGCGGCTTCTGGACGCCAGCCGCCGACGAGGCCCGGTCCGACGAACGGTGGCGAGCGTGGCTGGGAACCTACCGTGACGCCCTGAAACGGGCCGGGTTCGGCTACCAGCTCCAGTTCAAGCTGGTACCGCGCACCGGCCAGCCGCTCTACTTGGTCTTCGGCACCGGAAACGAGGCCGGCCTGCGCGCGATGAAGGACGCGATGTGGAAGGTCGATGACCGCGACGGGGAGAGCTTCCGTGACCCGCGCAACCGCGGCGGGGCTGTCGCCGGGCAGATCGACCTCTTCCAGATGGAGGAGACTCTCGACCCTGAGCTCGTGGAGCTCGTCACCCAGCGCCTGGCTCGCGGCGACGTCACGGTGGAGGCGGTGGGCCGGTGGCTATTGACCGAGACCAGCCGCTGGATGTCCACCCACGCGCTCAAGGCAGCACGGGTGATGCGTCAGGACGGCTCCCTGGTCGTCCAGTCAGCCGGGAAGCTGACCACCAAGAGCGTGGTGGGCCTGCCGGCTCCCGTGAACTCCTGACCCACGGCAGCACGGCGGTCCCGACCCCTGGAGAACAAGGGGCGGGCCGCCGCGCTGCCGTGGGTCCTCAAGGTCAAGCGAGGACTCGGGGCTCCGCCCGGGGGTACTCCCGCACCCGCAGGCCGGAGGGAAACTGGTCGATGTCCTTGTGGTGAGCCTTGTTCCAGCACGAGCCCAGCTGCTTGACGAAGACCGCGGTCCCGGACGCCTGGCAGGTCTCGACGATGTCGCCGGCCCACGCCAGGTCCATGGGGCGGGCGCCGGTACCGGACTCGCCGCCAACGATCACCCAGTCGATCCCGGACACCTCCAGTCCGCGAAGTGGCCCGATCAGCGGCTCGCACGACAGGAACTTCACCGCGGCCGGGACCTGTCGCAAGTCCTCCACCCGCGGGAGCTCCTTCACGCTCTCCACCGATACGCCCATCCACAGGTTCTCCGGCCACTGAAGGCGGTCGGCGACCTGCCTCAACCTCCGGGCCCGCTTGGTCAGCACCTGGTAGGTGTGCTGCGGAGTGGAGGCCATCACCTCGAAGACCTGACGTACGTAGTCCAGCGGGACCCGGGCGTGGAAGAGATCGCTCATGGAGTTGACGAAGACCGTACGCGGGGTGCGCCACTTCAACGGTACGGTCAGTGCCTGCGGATGCACCGTCAGACCGAATCCCGGGCCTGACGTACGGGGGTCACCGTCGTTCTGGTATTTCGGCGACCCCATCGCCTTCAGCCGTTTCGACAGGGTGAGGGCGTAGCAGTTGTCGCACCCTGCGGACACCCGGTCGCATCCGGTTGTCGGGTTCCATGTTGCTTCGGTCCACTCGATCGAACTGCGGTCGCTCACCGCGCCCCTCCCGCTCCGGTCTCCGTGGCGCCCGATGACGGGCGACCTCGGTGTGCTGCCTAACGATGCCGTTCCTGCCGGAGTACCGGGATGGATACGCCGGTATCCGATCGCCCTCGGGGGCATCCCGTAACTCCATCATTCGAACCTCCGTTTGAAAACTGTTGGGTGTGCGAGATCCCGTCAATCAGGCCGTACGCTCCAGCCGCTGCGGTGCGGCCCCCGCCGGGGTGATGCTGGTCAGCCCGGCGGCGTAGCAGGGCCCGTGCGCGGGAAGCGTCTCTCGGTCGGACCCGCTGCTGGGCGGTCGCTTTGGCCCGGAGTTCAGCGAGAGCCTGGCGGCCGTCGGCGAACTGCTCCTCGGGTTCCCGGAGCCGTTCGCGAAGCTGCCGCTCGGCGGCTGCCTGGATGTCGGGGTTGATGTGCTGTCGGGTGGTGCTCCAGGTGGCGCGGTGGGCGGCGATGGCCTCGCGGTAGCCCTCCGGCGGATCCACGCGCTGCATCGGTGCGGCGGGTGAGGCCGCTGTGGCGAGGCCGGCCTTTGCAGGTGCGGGTGCCAGGACGTGCAGGGCGCGGACGTTCGCGCCGGGAACCTTCTCGTTGGCCGCCGCGACCAGCTTCGGCGCGCTCCAGCGCAGCTGCGTCCCGGCTGCCGGAAGGTCGGGGGCGACGTCCAGGCGGCCGGTCTCCGCGTCGAAGCCCACGGCCGTCACGCGCCCAGCGAGCTCGGGCACGACCGCCGCGAGGATGGTGTCGAAGTCGGCGAGGACGTTGCCGCCGGCGGCCGGGGTGGCCATACCTCGCTCGGTCATCATCATGCCGATCGCGCTGCCCAGCCCAAGCGGCTCACGGCCCTCGCGCCGTACGACGGTGCCGGTGCGCCGCTTCGGCTTCTTGCTGGTGGTGCCGTTCTTCCTTGCCGCCGCCCGGGCCGCGAGCAGGGCCTGACGCGCCAGGTCGACACCGGACACCTCGCCACCGCTCACGACTGCCCCCAGGTGGAGTAGCCGAGGTTCAGGTGCCCGAGCCGATCGTGGTGCTGCGCCTGGTCGACCCGCTGGTTACTGAACAGGCGACGGGCCGACGGCTCGCCGTAGCGGTCGATGTGGTCGAAGACGACGCTGTGGTCCTTCATCGCCCGCACCCGCCAGTCGCGCACCTCGTCGGGGGCCAGGTCCTCGATGACGAGCTCCTGGTCGTGGGCGACGTCGGCGGTTTCCGGCTCCAGGACCGGAGCGGCGGCGGCCGGGCGCGGCGCGGGCAGCACGGCGCGGGCAGCGCGACGGGGCGGCCGGGACGTCGTCGGCCGACTGCCCGGCGGCTGCTGTTTCGGCGCGGGCCGCCTTCGCTTCGGCCTGGCGGGCGCGGTACTGCTCCCACTCGGACGCCTTCACCCACGCCCCGGCCCTCACGGTCTCGTGCAGCTGCCGGTCAGTGGTCGCCCGCCGCTCGGGCTCGGAAGCGTGGGGCACCGCGGCGACAACGGCCGTCCGCGCTCAAGTGAAGCCATCGCCCTGGCCAAGCGGATGGGGGGCTGCGACTGCGGCGGGCTGACGCTGGATGACCACGACCTCATTCCGGTGGTGGTCAGCAGTTGCGGGCAGCCTCGTAGATCATGATCTGGGCGCCCTTGACTCGTATGGTGCGGCACTTGTCGAAGTGTGCCGCGAGCGTCTTCTCCTTGATCGTGTCCGTTCCTGTGCTCGCTGCTGGGCTACCTGGAGGTTCGGTGACAACCAGGATCCGCGGACTGGCGAGCATGTGTGCGCGGACTTGTCGGGCGGGGAGTTCGGTGCCGTAGAGGCTGTGTGAGGCAGCCGGTGTGAGTGCTTGGGCGAGGTCGGACAGCTGTGCTTCTTTCGGCGGGTAGGCGAGGGTCCAGGCGCGGCGCTTCACCGACAGATAAAGCACGCCGTCGCCTGGCGCGGCCTGTTCGCGCAGTACTGCTGCCAGTGCGGTGACATTGTCCGAGCGGCTTTCCGATGTGCGGAGCTTGATGGATTCCGGGGCCAGGAGGGCAGTTGCTAGCACGGCGGCGGCCATGGCGGTGAGGCGCAGGAGCCGGCCTTGCCGGAGTGCTCTGTCCAGGACGGCTCCGAGCAGGAGGGCGAGGCCGACCAGGCCGTAGAGGACGTACCTTTCGAGGTAGAGAGGTTTGTAGAGCGACAGCAGCATGAGTAGTGCGGTGGGCAGGAGGGCGAGCGGCAGGGCAACCGTTCGTAAGCTGACACGCATGGCGGGGAGATCATGGTCAGCGTGTGCTGGAGGCGTAAGTGCCGACATGACGAGCACCATGGCGACCAGGATGGCAAAGCTCTTGTATTCGCTTGTGCTGACGTCGTCGATCCAGGCGACCTGTCCTGATTGCTTCATGCCCAGGAGCGCCAGTGGGGCCAAAGCTGCTGTGACGCCGAGTGCGGTGCAGAGCCAGAGGCGCCGTGCCGCGGGCGGCACGACGAAGGCGTGGGCCACCAGTGCCAGTGCAGCGAACTCGTGGAGTACGCAGGCTGTCAGCATCAGGGCGCCGTACCCGGCCCACATTCTTAAGGAAGCACTGTGATCAGGTGCTCCCGTTTCCCCGTGGCGCTGGATAGCGAGGAGCAAAACGTAGGTGGCCCATACGACGAGGGCGCAGACGAGGGCGTAGGAGCGACCTTCCTGGGAGTACTTCTGGATGTCCGGGAGTATGGCGAAGGCGAAGCCTGCCAGAAGTCCGGTACGGGGGCCGGACAGCCGTGCTCCAAGGGCGGCCACTCCTGCTGCTGCGGCGCCGGTGGCCAGGACGGAGGGCATTCTAAGGACCAGGAGATCGGTGCCGAAGAGGCCGAACAGCCCGTGCATCAGCAGGTAGTACAGCCCGTGCACGGCGTCGATGTTGCCGAGGGTCTGCCATAGGTCGGGCAGACTTCGCGAGGCCAGATCGAGTGTTACTGCCTCGTCGTGCCAGACCGCTTCTTGCCTGCGTATCCCCCAGGCGCCCAAGAGTACGGACAGCAGGGTCGGCAGGATGAGGATGCCGGCGACCTTTCGATCCGCAGGAAGGGTTAATTGCCGCTGCGGCGTTTCCTCTTCAGTGGTGATGTTGTTCTCCGGGGCCGAACGATATTGGTCAGACAGTAACGCAAATTGCGTGCAGTGTTTTACCCTATCCCTGGCTTAAAACTGCCCTTGCGTTGGCCAGGTACCGGGCGTTCGCCGCTGCTACAGTACGAAGATATTCTGAATTGTCCTTTATTGCCCGTCGTTCAAGCTTTTGTTCTGCTGCGAACCGTACGGCCACGAGCTTCACCCTGTGCTTGCACTTCACGTCTGCTACAGCAGCGGTGACCTCGTCAGGGGATGCCTTCCCCACTGACCGGTCACCCCACTTGGGGGTCGTGCTGGCTTGATGCGGAGTCGCGTACTCGAGCCCGCTTTTGCGCATGCAGGCACTCCACGCCCTCTCAGCCTGGATGACCTCAGGAGCACGTTGCGCTTCGGCATACGTTTCCTCCTTTAGCTTGTTGAGCGTGGCGAAGGACGCCTTGGCTTCACGGGTAAGTTCACCGCCTGCGGCATCCTGGCACTTCTCGGCCTGACGAGCCCTCGCTGTATCAAGAGCTGCGAACCGCCGTTTCATACGGTCAACCACCTCGCGCACTTCGGATGGCGCCGTGAGTTCGGACGGCACCCTGTACCCGAACGCGCGCGCGACCTTGATCTCTATGACTCCGAAGTGGAGTCGGTTGCGCCAATTAGCCACACTTGCAGGGATGTCGATCCTTTTCCATTCGGCACCCTTCTCCTTCATGCATTTCCGAACCAGAAGGTCACTGGCTTCATAAATGAGGTGCATTTCACTGTTGGATAACTCGTACCTATCCAACGGAAAACTTAAATTAAGAACCTGCTGTGTGGGATCAGGGATTTCCGGTGATTTCCCCTCCGGAGGGCTTTTGGTGCAGCCCGCTGCTAACGCTGCGATCACAACGAGCGGTACGTAGCGGCGAAACATGTCACATCTTTCGTTGATGCCCTGTGGGGGCGCGCCGTTGCCCGGCACGCCCCCACACGACAGTGTCCTAGAAGCCGTTGAGCGAGCTGGCCTTGTTCGAGAACGCGTTGTTCCCGAAGTCGCTGTCCTCGCTGTTGCCCTGGATCGAGTAGGCCTGGCCGGCGTAGTTCAGCCCGTCGTACATGTGGACCCGGAAGCTGCACCGGTTCTTCGCGGCGTTGGCCGCGTTGTTGCTGGCCAGTCCGTTCGACCAGTTGTTGTTCCGGAAGTCGGCGTCGTTGGCGGAGAAGGCGCGGGAGCCGCCGTTGAAGCCGTGGGTGTCCCACAGGGTGAAGCAGGCGGCCTGGGCGACCGGCTCGGAGGCGCCTGCTGCCGGCGCCATGGCGATGATGCTCGTGGCGCTGGCAGCGGCCAGCCCGAGGGAAAGTGCGATCTTACGCATGAAAACCTCTCGCTTGAACCTTGGGACGTCATTAGGGGCGCGCGGTTTTCGGAGATATCTCCGTCGTCACCGTTCGCATTCCTGATGCCGTCATCCGTCGGTAGCGATTACATGCTCTTGGCCTGCTCCTGGTCAACGGAGTTTTTCCCGGCGGTGGTCTTCTGGCCGATTCTGTGCCAGTCAGAAAATGGGCGACGGTTGGGACGGGCGTGCGGCATATGCAGCATCGATGGGCCAATGGTCCACTGGTGAGCCCTGTCGAATCCTGGAGGAGGGTGGCGGGAAAACAACTTTTCGAGCCGAATCGGATTCAGTCAAAGTTATTGTCACCGACAGTGATCAAATTGCAGACGGGAGCTGCCCCTCTGGCATTCCGCATGCGTGCGAAATGCCGTCGTAATCCTCGCAGTCACTGAGGGATCACAGGTGTGGTCACGAAGAGCCGTTCATTCCGGCGCCTCTCGGCGCGGGCACTGCCCGTCACCCCTACCCCTCCGGCCTGCAAAAGCGTCGTGGCTTGTACCCAAGGTTCACTGAAGGGTATTGGTTCCTGCGCTTTGCGGCACTATATTGCCCCATCCGCAGATTGGTGATATTTGGCACGGAAGATGCGCCTGAAGGCGGAATGGGCGGTTTCGAGAATTTCCTCTTCGGGTGATGTGAGACCCAGATCACCTGCCGGTTGCTCCTCCGTGGCACCGCGAGGCCACCAGAACCGGTGCCACCGGATGTGCAGAAAAGCTGAAGCGATGATTCCGCCGTCCCTGCCGGGGATCGCCGCATAGGGAGACAGGCACCCATCTCAGCCGCCTCCGCTGGAAAACCGACGGCGATTGGGCTCGCTTGTAGACCGCCCCGACATGGAGTGTGTGGGACAGGCCCGGTGTCTTACAGGCTTGGTCCTGGGACGGAGTACGACCGGGTTCGCAGCAGCCCCGGCAGCCCCTCACGGCCGCCGGGGCTGCTGCCGTGAGGGGCTGCCGGCCAGGTGGCCTCTGTGACGCAATGGCTCAAAGGTTGCGCGTTGGACAGAGGGGTCCGAGCGCATGCCCACCGCGGTGAGGTCTGGCGCCGCGCTCGCGCTGTACCGCTGGAACAGCGACCTCGCCGCGGCGTTCTTCGAACCCCTCGGGCACCTGGAGATCATGCTGCGCAACGCGCTGGACGCACGGATCGTTGCCCGCCAGCAGCGCCGGGGCCGCACCACCGAGTGGTACGTCGACAGACAGGTCCCTCTCAGTGGGAAGGCCCGCAGGGCGGGGTGGCGGTGCGACCATGCCGCGCGGGAAGGTCATCGCGGAGCTGAGCTTCGGCTTCTGGCGCTTCCTGCTGGCCCGCCAGTGCAAGACCAGCCTGTGGCCCGACCTCGCGGGCTCCTTCTCCTGCGCGCCCAGCCGTGCCCTGACCACGGTGGAGGACCCGGTCAAGCGGCTGCACAAGTTCCGCAACCGCATCGCTCACCACGAGGGGATCTGGCACCTGCCCCTCGACGCCCGCCGGGACGACATCCAGACCGTGCTCGGCTTCATAGCACCGGCCGCCGCGACCTGGGTCCACAGCGCATCACGCATCGACGACGTCCTCGCCCGCCGCCCCTGATCGAGCGTCCGAGCTTCGTCCAGTCCCACAGGATCCCTCCGGCGGCCGGACCGGACTCGCCGCACTGGGCTGAAACAGATCGCACGGTAGCCATGTCCGGACACCGCACGGTCCAAGTCTCGCCGTCTGAGACTGTCAGACCTCCATGCTCTTCTGGGCGTATGAGTTCCTATGAAGATGACCTCTTCGAGCCGGTCTCCGATGAAGCGGCTGTGGCTGCTGCGGGAGATCTCGCTGACCCGGCGAATCCGCTGTCCACGGCAGTGGCTTTCGCAGCCGCCGTCCTGGCCGCGGATGGGCCTGATCTGTCAGCCCTTCGGCAGCTGTGCACCCCGGAGTCGTGGAAAGACTGGGACTTCGACGAGGCCGGCCAACTACTGGGGAACTGTGGCCTGACCACGCACGCGGCCAGGCCCAGCACCGGCGAGCCGGACGTACGTTACGCAAAGTTCCTCCCGTCGATCGGCGACGGAGAAACCTGCCTGCAGGTCAAGAGCGTCGGCGTGGTGAACGTCTACGTGCTGACGCTCCAGTACCGCCCCGAAGCCGGCCTCTGGATGGCACACGCTCTCGGCGACTACGTGCTGCCGGAAGACCTACCCCGCACCTAGTGTCCTGAGTCGTTAATTCGCTTGCGGTTGTAGGGTGGGGCGGTGCCTGGTCCGACGCCGTTGCCGCTGGAGTTGTCCGATCACGAACGCAGGGTGTTGCGGGGCTGGTCGCGTAAGCAGACCGCCTCTCAGGCACTGGTGTTGCGGTCGCGGATCGTGCTGGCGTGCGCGGAGGGCCTGCCGAACGCGCAGGTCGCGGATGACCTGGGTGTCTCGCGGGAGACGGTGCGCAAGTGGCGGTCCCGGTTCGTCACGGACCGCCTGGAGGGCCTGGTGGACCGGCCTCGTTCGGGAGCCCCGCGCAGGATCACGGACGAGCAAGTCGAGGCCCTGGTCGCCAGGACACTCGGCCAGACTCCGCCGACGGGTGACTCGCACTGGTCGACGCGTTCGATGGCCGGGGCGGCAGGGATGTCGCAGTCGGCGGTCTCGCGGATCTGGCGGGCGTTCGGCCTCAAACCGCACATCGTGGAGACCTGGAAGCTGTCGACCGACCCGCAGTTCGTGACCAAGGTCCGTGACGTGGTGGGTATTTACCTGTCACCGCCGGAGAACGCCCTGGTCCTGGCGGTGGACGAGAAGTCGCAGATACAAGCCCTGGACCGGACCCAGCCGGTGCTGCCGATGGCGCCGACCACGCCGGCGAAGATGACCCACGACTACGTCCGGCACGGCACCACCAGCCTGTTCGCCGCCCTGGACATCGCCTCCGGCTCGGTCATCGCCCAGCACTACCGCCGCCACCGCCATCAGGAGTTCCTCCGCTTCCTGAAGGTCATCGACGCCGCCGTTCCCAAGCACCTCGATCTCCACCTGGTCCTGGACAACTACGCCACGCACAAGACCGAGCCGGTCAAGAAGTGGCTGCTGCGACACCCTCGCTTCCACCTGCACTTCACCCCCAACTCGGCGTCCTGGCTCAACCTCGTCGAGCGCTGGTTCGCCGAGCTGACCTCCCGCAAACTCCGCCGCTCCACCCACCGCAGCGTCGTTGAACTCGAACGGGACATCCGCAGCTGGATCAATGAGTGGAACAAGAACCCCAAGCCGTTCGTCTGGACGAAACCCGCCGACGACATCCTCGACACCCTCGCCGCATACTGCACACGAATTAACGACTCAGGACACTAGCACCCACCTCAAGGAAACTCCTGATGACTCACAACATGCACCAGCAGTTCCTCGCCTACGAGCGGGCCGTACGCCTCAGCGGCGAGACCTACAAAGGTATGTCCGGCGCCGAACGATCGTTCCGCAGCATCGCAGCCCGCGATCTCGAGGAACACTCTCCCAGCGACCAGAACACACCGACGTGCGCCGGATGCGACGGCGCCGCCTGGCCGTGTGACACCGCCCGCGGTGCCATGTCCCTGGCCGACCCCCACACCAACTGACGAAGGCACGAGAACACCGGGTTGGCCCCTGCACACCCCCCAGAGGCCGACGCGAAGCGGCCGGGGCGGGGTGCGGGAAACGGGAGGATGTGGTCACGACCCGATGGTGTGCGGCTCCCGCCCCGGCCCAGGGGGCTTTCGCCGGCGGTCACCGAAACGTGTGAACCCGCCCCGCGCGGCGCCCCGCTTTCGCTGACAGAGCCGAACAATGGCGAAGGCCCCCACCAGGTGGTGGGGGCCTTCAAAGTCTGACCCCGGTCGCATAGCGTAAGCCAGAGGCTGTACCGGGGAATCTGCGGAAAATGCTACATGTAGTAGCGTGCAGATACAACCGAACGCGGCGCAGCTCACGCTGTTACAGCCGCTGATCTCCGGACCTCGTCTGGCTCCCTTCCTCGCTGCCGCTGGCTCGCCGGAGGCAGCGATGGAGCTCTATTTGTGGAACGTGCGCCTGTCGGCCGCCTTCGGTGAGGTGATCGCCCTTGCCGAGGTCATCCTGCGCAACGCCATAGCGGAACAGCTCGCTACCGCGTACGGGGCCACCTGGTACGCGCGCACCGAACTGTTCGACGACCGCACCATAAACGGCTTCAAGACCACGTGGCGCAACATCTCCATGCCCACCGACCGGACGACCGGGAAGCCGGCGCAGAAAACCCTCCAGGCGGTCCCGGCCGGGAAGATCGTGGCGGAGTCGACCTTCGGCTGCTGGGTGAACATGCTCGACAAGGGCGGCACCCGCGGCGACGGCCCATACCGCAAGAACGTCGACTACGACTCCACCTTGTGGCGCAAGGCCCTCCACAAGGCCTTCCCGCACAGCGGCGGCAAACGGGCCACGGTGTTCACCACTGCCAGCCATGTCCGCTCTCTGCGCAACCGCGCCGCCCACCACGAACCGCTGATCCAGGGCGTCCCCCTCCGGGGCCAGAACGACGGAGGCCGCCGTGCCCGCCGGCTTCCCCTGCCCGATGCCCACGCCGAGGTCCTGCGCCTGGTCGAGTACATCGACAAGGACGTTGCGACCTGGCTCGGGCAGACCAGCCGTGTCCCCGAGCTGATACGCGTCCGGCCTTGACCCGTCGGCGGTGACCAGCGCACCGCAAGAACGGCATGTGAGGCTCGCAGGGGGACATCAGGCCGCCTGGTCCAGGCGCTGAGGCACGGCCACGTCCCGGCCGCCCTTCTCGTCTCGGGCCCGGCGCAGCGCGCCGGCCTCGGTCGCCGCGGCCTGGCGGCGCCGCTGGATGCGGGCCTGGTCGATCGGGGCCGGCGCATCATCGGGCACCATAGGCGGCTCGGGGAACGCGCGACGGCTGAGCTCGCGCATCGCCTGGTTCTGCCGCTCCACCGCCTGCGCGATGTCCGGGACGGCACTGCGGCCTAGCGGTGCGCCTCGATCGCGCGGCGGTAGCCCTCCGGCGGCGTCCGGCGCTCCACCGCTCCAGCCGGGGCAGCCGGCTGCGGGGCCGGTGCGGCAGCCGGCCGGTGCGGAGCGGGCCTTCATGGGTGCGGGCGCCAGGACGTGCAGGGCACGGACGTTCGCGTTCGGTACCTGCTCATTGGCCGCCGCGATCAGCTTCGGCGCGCTCCAGCGCAGCTGCGTGCCGGTGCCGTCCAGGCCGCCCTGATGGTCGGCGCGCTCTTTCCAGGCGGCGGTATCGCTGATCTTCGGTGCGCCCAGCAGACCGCTGCCATGGCACGCG
>NZ_JBEYKR010000152.1:0-16503 GCF_040703535.1 Streptomyces sp. NPDC007346 | reverse complement strand
AAATGCCCTCGCTCCGGCCTTCCGCTCCGGCTTCCGGTTCAGGCCAGGCTCCGGGGGACGGTCTCGTTCCAGGTGCGGGAGAAGACCCGGCGGCCGCCTTCGTAACCGTCCAGGGTGGCGTCGACGGTGAACTCGTCGGCGTCGGACCTCAGGACCGTGCTCGTCTCGACCCGCACGTCCCAGCCGGGCCGGGAGAACGTCATGGTCCACGCGGAGCGGCCGCTCGGGGAGGAGAAGTCGTCGGCCACGGAGGTGTACCTCTCGCAGGCCCGCAGCCCCACCTCGATGCCGTTGACCTCGTACCGCTGGAGCCCCCGGTCCTTCACGATGTCGAGGGCGGAGTGGTAGTCGACCAGGCTCCTGGAGACGTTCCAGGCCTGCTCGGGCTCGGTGAGCCGGGTGACGAGGGGCGGCCGGCAGCCCTCCGGTTCGCCGAAGGACACCTGGGGCATGCCGTCCGGTTCCTCGGTGGGGCGCACCGGCAGGGTCAGGGCGGCGCCGTCCTCGTGGACGGTGAGCAGGACCGGTTTTGGGGCCGGCCAGACCAGGGGCCAGTACGAGGTCGAGAGGGAGAGCCGGATGCGGTGGCCGGGCGGGAACGCCTGCGCGACCCCGTTCAGCGGGATGCGGGCGTGGCAGCGGCGGCCCGGTTCCAGCGGCTCGGGGTGCTCGTCGCTCTCCCGGTGGGTCAGGTTCAGCACGCCGTAGGTGACCCGGGTGGCGCGGCCGTCGGGTGCCACGTCGGAGATCCGGGCGGTGATCTGGGCGACGGGGGCGGAGGCGGAAACCTCCAGGCCGACGGAGGGTGAGCCGAGGATCTCCACGCGCTCGGTGAGCGGTTCGGTCTCGAAGACCAGGGAGCCGCCGTCCTCCTCGCGCTGGTCGTAGGGCAGGTCGGGCGGGGCGTTGTAGGAGGCCCACTTGCCCGCGAACTGGCCGACGGAGAGCGGCGACTGGACCGTACGCGTACGTCCGCGCGGGAGGGGCTCCTCCTCGCCGGCCGTCACGATGGTGGCGCCCCGCAGCGGGTGCACCACCTCCTTGACCCGCGGCGAGGGCCAGGAGGGTTCGGCGACCCAGCGGCCGGGGCGCTCCTCGTACGACGTGGAGGGCGGGACGCTCTCCTGCATCCAGGTGCGGAGCATGGGCCCGTCCATGACCCCGTTGTCGATCCCCTTGAGCCAGTGGTCCCACCACCTGACGACCTCCTGGAGGTAGCCGATGGCGGGGCCGGGCTCGCCGAGGTGCGGCAGCTTGTGCGACCAGGGGCCGATCAGCCCCTTGCGCGGCACGTCGACGCCCGCCAGGAGCCGGGTGACGGCGTTGGAGTAGCCGTCCGCCCAGCCGCTGGAGGCCAGGACGGGGCACTGCAACCGCGCGTAGTCCTCGCTGAGCGAGGCGTGCCGCCAGTAGGCGTCGCGGTGCGGGTGGCGCAGCCACTCCAGGACCCAGGGCCGGGCGGCCTCCAGCCGCTCCCGCCACATCTCACGCCACCGCTCCCCCACCACTTCCGGGTCGGGCGGGCAGGTGGCGTACGCGAACATCGTGCCGGCCTCGGCGAGGTTGTCGGAGAGCATGGCCCCGCCGAGGTAGTGCATGTCGTCGGCGTACCGGTTGTCGGTGAACGAGGCGATGACGATGGCCTTCAGGCTCTCCGGCCGCCTCGCCGCCGTCTGGAGCGCGGCGAAGCCGCCCCAGGAGATGCCCATCATGCCGGTGTTCCCGTCGCACCAGGGCTGTGCGGCGACCCAGGCCAGCACCTCTTCGGCGTCGCGCTGCTCCTGCTCCAGGTACTCGTCCAGGAGGACGCCCTCCGACTCCCCGGTCCCGCGCAGGTCCACACGTACGCAGGCGTAGCCGTGGCCCGCGATGTACGGGTGGTGGATGGCGTCCCGGGTGGAGGTGAGGTCGTTCTTGCGGTACGGGATGGTCTCCACGACCGCCGGGACCGGCTCCTGGCCGGACGAGACGGGCCGCCAGATCCTGGCCGACAGCCGCACCCCGTCCGCCATGGTGATGGCGACGTGGTCTTCTTCCTCGGTCTCGTACGGGAGTTGCTCGACGAATCGCATACGGGTGGCAGGGTCCTTCCTGACGTCGGGTCCGGTGGGGGCGGGTACCCAGGACGTCACGAGGCATTCAGGCCGCGCCCGCCCGGTTCCGTCTCGTCGAAGCTCAGGCCGAGGGCGGCGACGCAGGCGTCGAACTTGCGGCGCAGGTCGTCCTCGTCGTCGCCGCCGGTGAAGATGTGGGCGAGTTCGTAGCTGTAGCTGTCCTGGCCCTTTACCGTGGAGAGCTTCTGGCCCTCGGCGGGGACCATGTCGATGCGGACGCCCGGGATCTCCCGCTCGATGGCGGCGATCTCCTCGGCGGTCGGCACCTGGTGGACGCGCCCCTCGCCGAACCAGCGGTAGTACCACTTGGCGGCCACCCGGTAGCGTCCGCCGCCGGCGGGCACGGCCGGGTCGCCGCCGAGGGCGAGCCGGAACATCCGGTGGTGGTTGGGCACCCCGTCGACGAAGTCGAACATCTCCGCGTGCGACTGGGAGTGCCGGGGGTTGATCTCCAGCAGGCTGATGTCGGCGGTCTTCGGGTCGTAGAAGAACTCGATGCTGAACGTGCACGAGTCCATGCCGATCTGCCGCATGGTGCGCTCGCTCACCTCGTGCAGCCGCTGGATCACCGGGGCCGGGAGGGTGCTCGGGTACTGGTGGCGCAGGAAGGAGGAGGAGTCCGGGTAGTTGATCGAGTCGAGCACGCCGTAGACGGTGACCTCGCCGTGGTGCACATATCCCTCGACGGCCACCTGGATGCCGGTCATGGCCTCCTCGGCGAGACAGACCTGGCCCCCTACGCCCGCCATCTCCGGCGGGAGTTCCAGACGGTCGAGTATGGCCTCGAAGGGCTTTCCGACCCGGGCCATGCCCTCGCGTATCTCCGCCACCGCCGTACGGAACTCGTCCAGGTCGGACACGCCGAAGGCCAGCTCGGAGGAGTAGGACAGGGCGGGCTTCACCCACATGGGGAAGCTCATTCCCTCCGGGGGCCGGGGATCGTCGCTGCCCAGGTCCACCATGCCGAAGCGGGGGTATTCGTCGATGACCTTCCGCTGCTCCAGCCGGCTCCAGAACTTGTGCTCGCACTTGACGACCGATTCGAGGCTGGTGCTGGTGGTCCCGTACTCCTTGCTCAGGAGGGGGACGAGGGTGCTCACCGGGAAGTCCCAGTAGCCGACGATCGCGTCGATGCTGCCCTCGTGCGCGTCGAGCACGGCGCGTGCCCGGGTCAGCAGGTCGTCGACGGCTATGGCGTCCTCCTGCAACTCCTTGTGGCTGAGCAGCTGATGGAGGTGGTGGTCATCGGCGTCCGGGACGGCTTCGAGGGTGCGCAGGTTCGCCTCGTCCAGTCCGATGATGAAAATGTTCTTGCGCTGATCTCGGGACACAGGAATGCCTCTCGTCGACGGCGGGGTCCTGCGCCGTCTACCCCTGCGCGGAGGTTCAAACGGGAGCCGCCGACGGCCGGGCGTTCCCGGCCACTTCCGTTCGGGGCATTCTGCGCCTGTGGTGCGTACGGCAGGGGCCGACGGGGCACGAGTGTCGCCGTGCCCCCACCGGCCGGCACCCCCGCACCCCCTCCCCCGCCCCGCAGCTCGAAGGAGACACTCCGTCATGCGCGCACTCGCCCTGGTCTGTACGTTGAACGCCTCGCCCGCCCCCTCCAGCAGCCACCACCTCGCCGGGCAGGTCATGGCCGAGTTCGAACGCCACGGTGTGCGGGGCGAGATCGTCCGGGTGGCCGACCACGACGTCCGTCCGGGCGTCGAGGTGGACATGGGCGACGGCGACGCCTGGCCCGCCCTCCGGGAGAAGGTGCTGGCCGCCGACATCCTCCTGCTCGCCACGCCCATCTGGCTCGGCCACCCCTCCAGCCTCTGCCAGCGGGTGCTGGAGCGTCTGGACGCGGAGTTGTCCGAGTCCGACGACGAGGGCCGCCCCCTCGTCTACGGCAAGGTCGCGACCGTGGCCGTCGTGGGCAACGAGGACGGGGCGCACAAGGTGAGCGCCGACGTCTTCCAGGCCCTCGACGACGTCGGCTTCTCCCTGGCGCCCGGGGCGGTCACATACTGGGTCGGCGAAGCCATGCAGGGCACCGACTACCAGGACCTGGACGAGACGCCCGAGACGGTCGCCTCGACGACCCGTACGCTCGCCGCCAACGCCGTCCACCTGGCCCGGCTGCTCGCCGACGCCCCGTACCCGGCGCCCTGATCCGGCGGTCTGATCCGGCCACTTGGTCCGGGCTCCTGGTCCGGGCTCCTGGTCCGGGCTCCTGGTCCGGGCTCGGGTCCCGTTTCCTGGTCCCGCCTTTTGGTCCGTGCGTCATCCCCGGGGCTGGATCCGTGCCTCGGGAGGAGTCTCACCCGTGATGCTGGCGATCAGCTCGGCGCAGAGCGCCCGCAGCTTGATGTTGCGGTGCTGCGATGCCGTACGCAGGACCTCGAAGGCCTTCTCCGGGGTGCAGCGCTGCTGGCCGACGACCACGCCGATCGCCTGGTCGATGACCGTGCGCGACTGGAGGGCCGCCTCCAGATCGGCGGCGAACTCCTCGGTGTCGGCGATGCGTTGGGCCAGGGCGATGGCCCCGGTGGCCTGCGCGGTGAGCAGCCGCAGTGCCGTGAGGTCGGCGTCGTCGAAGGCGTTGGGGAGCGGCGCGTACAGGTTGAGGGCTCCGGCGGTGTGGCTGTGCGGGGCGATGGGCAGCGACAGCGAGGACCGGGCGCCGCAGACCGCGGCGTAGGCGGGGTAGTCGGCCCAGCGGCTCTCCCGGAGCGTGTCGGGCACGCTGACCTCCAGGCCGGTGCGCATCGCCTGGAGACACGGGCCGTCGTCCTGCCCGTACTGGGCCTCGTCCAGCTTCGTGGCGGAGGCTCCCGCGCTGGAGACGGTGACAGGACGCCCCTGCCGCTCCAGCGTGATGCCGCATCCGTCGGCCGCTTCCACCAGGGCCAGGGCGCTGCGGGCGAGTGCGTGGAGGAACTCGTCCAGCGATTTCGTCTCCAGGAGCAGCGCGGTCGTGTCCGGCGCCTCGGCCACGGGCCTGTCAGTCATGATCATCTCGTTCTGGGCGGTGACCCGCCTCCCGAAAGGGCGGGGCAGAGCTGGCGCGGCGCAGTCCGGGCCGCTGGGACAGGGCAACCTCCACCGACGCACCGGTGCCTGGGGCAGGTTCCGGGCGTGCGGCAGGAGGGCTTCAGACGTGGGTGAGCGAGGGCCGTGCAAGGGCGGGCGCGCCACCGGCCGTGGTCACGGGACTGCTGATGGCTCTGCGCGGGAGGGGCCGGCCCGGCGCGGCGCGGCGGGGGCGGAAGGCCTCGGCGGACGGGCCGGTCGTCGCCAGGGCGGGCGTCGGCCGGTCTCTGCGCGAGGCATGAAGCCCGGTCGCGGGCGGGCGACTTCGGGCGGCCGGGGCGGGCACGCACGCGGTGCGGTGAGCACCGGCGGCCGGGGCGAGGACGGGCTGAGGGAGAGAGCGGTTCACGGGGACTCCACGGAGGCAGGAAGAAATCTCAAGGGCCGCTTCCTGACCACCAGCGGTTCATTATGCCCTCTCGGCCGCCACGGCCCGGCAGGCCGTGGCGGTACACCGGCCGACGCGGCCGGAAAGCGCCACCGGGCGCCGGGGCCTGACGCCCCGTGCCGCCGTCGCCCGGTGCTGTCACCACTCCGTCGTGCCGTCATCACTCCACCGTGCCGCCATCACGCTGTCTGCCGCCATCACGCTGTCTGCCGTCATCACTCCGTCCTGCCGTCATCGCCTGCGGGGGAAGCGGGGCAGGGACGTGTCGGCGTACGGTCCGACCGCGCGGCTCGTGTGCGGGGCCGGGTCCGACGGTGTGATCCGCCGCTCCAGCCGCTCGAGCCGCTCCCGCAGGCTTCCCTTGCGGGGTGCGTCGGTGCCCGGCCGGCATCCCCGGCTGCGGAGCTCGGCGCCCTGCAGACTGAACGCCACGCGCAGGACACGGTTGAGCGCCGCCGCGCTCAGGACCTCACGCGCCGTCTCGTATCTGGCCACGACCGCGATCGACACGCCGCGCTGCTCGGCCTCCGCGCGCACCCGCAGCAGCACGCCCAGGGCGCGTGGGGTGAGCAAGGGGGTGAGGACGTCCACGATGAGCGTGCTCGGCCCGCAGCAGGGCAGCAGCGTCAGCAACTCGTGCTCGATCGCCGACTCGTTGTCGAGGTCGACGACCTGACACACCTCGACGACCAGGTGCGACTCGTCGAGGTGGTAGCTCAGCAAGGGCATCGTGTACTCCGTGGAAGCAGGCCGATGGGCAGGCCGCTTCCTGACCTTGTTCTGCGCCTGCCCCCACTTTCGGCCCCGACACCCGTGGCGGCGCGTTTCCTCGCCCGGTGCACGGCCCGCCCCGTCCCTGCGGGGCCGCGACGCCTCTTCCCGTATCGTGCCATGCTGGCTGCAAGGGCTCCGGCTCGGAAGGGAGCGACCATGACCGACGCCCTCACTCCCGGGACGCCCGATCTCGTCTCCCTCCTCCTGGACAGCGACACGCTCGACGACTTCCTCCAGGTTCTGGCCGAGAGCGCCCTCCTCAGGACTCCGGGCGCCGATGGCTGCGGGATCACCCTGGAGCGGCAGAACCGTCCCCTGACCGTGGTCAGCGCGGGGGTCAGCGCGCCGGCGCTGGACGAGGCGCAGTACGGGCAGGACGACGGCCCCTGCCTCGAAGCCCTGCGCGAGGGGCACGAGGTCAGCGTGGGCGACATGCAGACGGAGGACCGCTGGGGGGACTATCCGGCGTTCGCCGTCGCCGCCGGGACCAGGTCGTCGCTCTCGCTGCCGATCGCCGCCCACTCCCACACCGCCGGGGCCCTGAACCTGTACTCCCCCAAGGTGGACGGCTTCGAGGAGGCCGATCTCTCCGGGCTGCGGGATCTGGCCGCCCAGGCGACGGGGGCCATCGCCCTGGCCCAACGCCTCTCCGACGCCCGGACCTTCACCGCGGACCTCCAGGCGGCCCTTCAGTCACGCACGGTGATCGACCAGGCGGCCGGCATCGTCATGAACCAGCGCCGCTGCACCCCCGAGGAGGCGCTGAACACGCTGCGCAGCGCCTCGCAGCACCGCAACGTCAAGCTGCGCGACCTCTGCGCGCAGCTCGTCGGATCCGTCTCGGGGACCGTACCGCCGGGCGACCCCCGGCTGCGTCCCCGCCCCTGAGCGGCGACGCGCCGCTGCCGCCGCTCAGGCGGAGACCGGGGCGGAGAGCGGGGCCTCGCGTCTGAGGGCCGCGCGGTGCAGCTGCTCACGCGCCGCGACGAGCGCCGCGGCGATCTCACGGGTCCCGGTGGAGACGCACAGCGTGTAGCTCACGTCCTCCAGGCCGCGGGCCACCCCGTCGCCGCCCTCGCCGTGCTGTGCCCGGAGTTCTTCGTACCGGCGCAGAAGTTCTTCGAGTACCGCGGGGTGTGCGATCAGCATCGCGCTCTGCCTTTCTCTCACTACCAAGGGCACCCGTGGGTGTCGGACGGGCGCGGAAAGCGTTCCGGAAGCGAACAGCGGACATACGGCGGCGCGCCGTCAGTGGCGCGTCACGCATACCCGGGGTAATGCCGAATACCGAAAAGGGAGGCGAAGATGACCCGGTGTCAGCACGGCTCATCCCAGGAACGACGGACGGATTCGATCCGGCCGCTTCCTGACCTCGCCCTATAACTGTGCCCAGCCGTACGCGATTCATGCAAGCGTGAGGGCTTTACCGGCGCCCATGTTTACCGTGCGAACCATGGGTACTCCTCCTGCAAGGTATCCGGCGTACGCGGAACTGAGGCGCCGGTGGGTTGGGAAAGCAGCCCTCGGCGCCGCTCCGGGCGATATCTGCTCCTTTTCGTGGAACGGCCGTCACTCCAGTGGACGCGGAACCCCCGGACGGGCGTGCCCCGCGCCCCACGGCGTTGTTTATTGGGGCTCGTACGGGAAACGCGGGTGGGCGTCCCCCGGGGAATCGGACCACCTGTTCCGACGGAGGTTTCGCGGCCCCGGCCGGCGAGACGAAGAAGGAGTACCTCATGCCTGCTGGATCCAGTGCGAAGCGTGAACGCCAGTACGAGCACATCAAGGAGAGCCAGGAGGAACGGGGCACCTCCGAGAAGCGCGCCAAGGAGATCGCCGCACGGACGGTGAACAAGGAGCGGGCCCGGTCCGGCGAGTCGGAGACGGCGAGCAGGACGTCGACGCAGGACAAGAAGTCCGCCTACGAACGCGGGGGCGAACGCTCCCACAAGGGTGCGCAGGGTCCGACGAAGGACCAGCTCTACGAAGAGGCGAAGAAGAAGAACATCGACGGGCGCTCCTCGATGAACAAGGCGGAGCTGCGGAAGGCGCTCGGACGCTGACCTTCCGTGCAGCCGGTGAGCCCAACGCAGAGGAGGACGCATGAGCGATGAAGCACGCGGCGACGATGTGTACCAGCCGCAGGACGACGACGGCCAGGAGCCGCCCAACGACGAGCTCGACCTCCAGAACACGCTCGGTGAACGTGATCTGGACGATCAGATGGAAGAGGGGTACTCCCCTCCCGAACGCCCTCTGGGTGTGAACAAGTTCGGCACCACGGGCGAGGAGGAGCGCGAGGGCGAATCGCTCGACCAGCGGCTCGCCCAGGAGGTCGCGGACGTCGAACCGCCCGACGGTGACGGCATCGGCGACGTCGCGGAGGGCGAGGGCGAGCCGCAGGAGCGGATCGACGGTGACGCGCGGGCCGGACGGCTGACGGCGGCGGACGACGCGACCGGCCGGAACACCGACGTCTTCGCCGAGGACGTCGGCATCGACGGCGGGGCCGCGTCGGCCGAGGAAGCGGCCGTGCACGTGGCCGACGAGGCGGACGGCGGAGGCCGGGAAGCCTGATGGTCCGGACCGTACGTACGGGACACGGCAGCGAAGGAATCAGGGGCACATGGCAGCAGGCGCGGCGATCTTCGACGTGGACGGCACGCTCACCGATACCAACCATCTGCACGTGGTGGCGTGGTGGGAGGCGTTCCGGCAGGCGGGGCACACCGTGCCGATGCCGGACATCCACCGGGCGGTGGGGCTCGGCTCCGGCGATCTGATCGAGCGGCTGCTCGGTCCCGGCCGGGACCGTGACCAGGACTCCGCCATCAGCTCCGCGCACAAGGTGCTCTACGGGACGTACTTCGACCGCCTCCCCGCCTTCGAGGGCGCGGGCGATCTGCTGCGGACCCTGGCCGGACGTGACTGGCGGGTCGTCCTCGCCACCTCGGCGAGCGGGCCCGAGCTGGCGGCCCTGCGGAGGGCGGTGGACGCGGACGAGGCCGTCCGCGCCACGGCGAGCTCGGACGACGTCGACGAGGGCAAGCCCGCCCCGGAACCCGTGCGGCTGGCCCTGGAGCTGGCCGGTACGGACGCCGCGCAGGCGGTGTTCGTGGGGGACACGGTGTGGGACATGGAGGCGGCGACGCGGGCCGGTGTGCGCTCGGTGGCGCTGCTGTCGGGCGGCATTCCGCGGGCCGACCTTCAGGCGGCGGGGGCCGACGCGGTCTTCCGGGACGTCGCCGAGCTGCTCGCCCGCCTGGACGACAGCCCTTTCGGGGCACCATCGGCTGCCTAAGACCTGCCCGGACGAGGCCCCGGTCCGCCCGATGCGGGTGACCGGGGCCTCGTCGGGGCCGGCGCCCCGGCCGGCCCGGCCGCGTCAGGTGCCGGATTCCACCAGCGGGTGGTCCCCGTCGGTGGGCCAGCGCAGCACGGCCCCCAGACCGCCCACCGGCTCGGCCTCGCCCTGCCCGGTCTCCGGGCGGTTGTCGGCTTCCAGGTCCTCGGCGGGGCTGCGGTCCCGTACGACGGCCGCGCCGACGACGACCACGTCCGCGCCCGTCAGGGTCGCCGACCGCAGCAGCGCGTCGTCGGCGCGGACCGGGAAGGGCTCCGGTTCGCCGAGCGCACGGGCGTCGGTGCGGCGCAGCGCGATCTGTTCGGCCTGCGGACCGGCCCAGACCTCGCGGTGGGTGTCGGGCCCGTCCGGCCGGAGCAGCAGGGTGGCGATCCGGTGCTCGCGGGCGGCGTCGATCAGTGCCGCGACCCCGTCGGCCGCCTCGGTCGTACCGTCGCGGCCCTTGGCCGCGGCGAACCGCTCCAGCGTCTCCTCGGCGCGCAGCCGGGCCTGCTCCCGGCGCTCGGCCGCGATCCACTCGTCCAGCCGCGCGCTGTGGGAACCGGGGGCGCGTCCGCCGTGGTCCGTCTCGACGACGGCGGCGGAGAGCTGGTCGGGCAGCGCCTCGTGCACGGTCCGCCGCTCCCGCTCGTCGCCCACCAGGACGACGAGCCTCGCTCCCGTCCTGGCCACCGCCTCCTCGACGGCCGAGGCGACGGTGCGGGCGTTCTCCTCCCAGGTGTTCTCCACGCTGAGCTGGAAGTGGCGCTCGGACCAGTCGGACGCGGTCGTGCGGTGCACCGGCCAGTCACGGCCCTCGACGCTGCCCTCGGGCCGGCTCCCGCCCGCTGTGCGCAGTTCGAAGTCGGCGCCGAGCCGGTCGATGTGGACGACGAGTGTGTCCGGCTCGTCGGGGGTCAGCTCCAGGAGCGGTACGACGTGCGGGAGCGGGGCCCATACGGCGGAGGACTCGTCCGGCGGCGGGAGGCCCAGGACCGGTTCGAACACGACCTCACCGTGGGCGGCGAACACGGCCCTGCCGGGCGTCTGCCCGAACTCGTACGAGTCGATCGCCCGGCGCACCGCCCGGCAGGTCTCCTGGTCCGCCCCCTGCGCGGCCAGTTCCTCGCTGATCTGCCGCCCCTTGAGCTCGCGGCGGCTGAGTGTGGCCTCGTCGGCGAACGAGGTGTCGAGGTACGCCGAGGCCCAGGGGCCGGGTCGTTCGTACAGGGGCGTCAGAGGCGCGAGATCCATCGTCTTCTCCCGGTCTGTCAGGGTGGCTCGGCCGAAGCGGGTACCCCTTTCGGCCGAGGCCATACGTCACGACCCTCCGCCCATGCCCGCTACCACCCCCCTATCGCGCTCGGGAGGGTTTCACACGTTTGACCCCTATACATGGGGGTATGAGCGGGTCGTGCTTCGGACAAGAGGCGCCCGTGGGAGTTGCGGGCGGCGTCTGCCCGATCCGTGCGCACTCCCACGGCGATCCGGCGCCGACCGCGAAGGAGTGAGCGCCATGCAGGCTGCACCTACCCCCGAGCCGCCCCCGGATGCGGGCGCCCCGTCGGACGGCGGGGCTTTCCGGAGGCTGAGCGAGCTTCCCCCGGGGCGGAAGCGGGACGCCCTGCGGAACGAGACGGCCTGCGCCTGGCTCCCGATGGCGTACCGGCTGGCCTCCCGCTTCCGCGACCGGGGCGAGTCGCTGGACGATCTGCGCCAGGTGGCAGCGATGGGGCTGGTGAAGGCGGTGGACCGCTACGACCCCGCGCGGGGCAAGGCCTTCGAGACCTTCGCCGTACCGACCGTGACGGGCGAGCTCAAGCGGCACTTCCGCGACCACACGTGGGACGTCCATGTGCCCCGCCGGGTCCAGGACCTGCGCAACCGGGTCCGGACGGCGCGCCGCGACCTGGCCCAGAGGCTCGGCGGACGCGCGCCCACCTGCGCCGAGATCGCGGCGGAGGCGGGCCTCGCCGAGGAGGACGTCCTGCTCGGCCTGGAGGCCCTGGAGAGCTACAGCGCCCTGTCCCTGGACGCCGGACCGGCGGGTCCCGACGCCGGGGGCACCCTGGCCGACCGGCTGGGCTCCTGCGACCACGCCCTGGACGTCGCCGTCGACCGTGAGGCCGTCAAACCGGGGCTGCGCGAGCTGCCCGAGCGCGAACGGACCATCCTGTACCTGCGGTACTTCCGCGACATGACCCAGGTCGGCATCGCGGAGCACCTGGGCATATCCCAGATGCACGTCTCCCGCCTGATCAGCCGGTCCTGCGAGCGCGTGCGTGCCGGGGCCCTGAAGGAAGCCGTGTGAACGGACGTCTCGCCCGCCTCGCCCCGCGCGTGAGGCCCCCCGACCGCTACCAGGTGGTGCAGTCCCTCAAAGCCGCCGGCGCGGCGTCCCTCGCCTGGGCCGTGACGGGCTGGTGGCTGGCGGCCCCGATGGCGCTGATGGCCCCGTGGGCGGCCGTGGCCCTGGTCCAGGGGACGGTCTACCGGTCCTTGCGCACCGCCCTCCAGCTGTTCCTGATGATCTCGGCCGGCACGCTCCTCGCCGCGGGCGCCGTCCTCCTCACGGACGACGTCATGACCGCCATGCTCATCGCCCTCCCCCTGGCCGTGCTGCTCGGCAACTGGGCACCGGTCGGCGGGCAGGGCCTGTACGCGCCCACCACCGCGCTGTTCGTCCTGGCCTACGGGTCCTACTCGGTGGCCGACGTCGGACACCGGCTGCTGGAGACCGCCGTGGGGGCCGCGGTGGGCATCGCGGTGAACGCGCTCGTCCTGCCGCCGGTGCACTCGCTGCACGTCAACAAGCTGGCGTGCGCGCTGCCGCGCGACTGCGCGCACTTGCTGCGGGAGATGGGCGACGGTATCCGCGACGACTACGGCAAGGAGCGGGCGGAGCAGTGGTACCGGGCCGCCGGGGAGATGCTCGGGGCCCTCGCGGAGCTGCGGGTCGCGCGGGGATGGGCCTCGGAGAGCTTCCGGCTCAACCCCGGCCGCCGCCTCCGCCGCCGGACGCCGTCGCCGTCCGACGCGTGGGACGTCCTGTGGGCGCGGGTGGGGGACCGCCTCCTCACGCTCACGCTGACCCTGTGGGAGACCGCTTCCGAGGCGCGGGGGCTGCCGATGCCCACGCGCCGGGCCCTGGACGGGCTCAGCGTCCTGCTGGCCGCCGCCGCGGACGTCTGTGCCGTGGATCAGGCGGTCATGGAGCACGGCCCGGACGAGGAGCGCCGCGCCCGGCGCGGCGCCGGTCTGGCCGAGGCCCACCGTGCCCTGGACACCATGCAGGGGTACCTCCATGAGCCGGGCCCCGACACGGGGGCCTCGCTGGGCAGCCTGGTGGCCGCCTGCCAAGCGCTGCTCGACGACCTCGCGCCCGACGGGAACGGGCCGGCGTCCGCCGCCTGACCCGCCCGTCGGACCCCCTGTCCGGAGAAAACCGGATTGCCCGAGAAGCCCGAGCAGCCCGAGAAGAAGGAGCCGACGGACGAGATGCGATCATCCCTCGCTGCGCGCCTGGACGACCTGCTCCGGCCCCGCAGCCCCACGGGCCGTGTCCTGGTCACCGGCTGGTTCAGCTTCCTGGACGGGGAGGTGACGGCGGGCGACGCGCTGGCCCAGCGGGCCGCGTCCAGCGCGCTGGACCGGCTGGGCATCGCCCACGACACAGCCTGGAGCCCGGCCTTCGCCCCGGGGGCGCTGACGCTCGAAGCGGCGCTCCCCGCGGCCTACGAGCAGCTTCTGTTCGTCTGCGGGCCGGTCCACGGCGAGCAGCTCGCCGCCCTGCACCGCCGCTACGCCTCCTGCCGGCGCGTCGCCGTCGGGGTGAGTGTCGTGGACCCGGACAGCCCGGCCGCGAGCGGCTTCCACCGCATCGAACCGCGCGACGGACCGGGCAGCGCCCCGCTGCCGGACCTCGCGGCGGCCGCACCGGTCATGCCCGCCACGCCGGTGGTGGGGGTGGCCCTGACGTACGGGCAGGGTGAGTACGGGGAGCGGCGGACCCACGACCGCGTGGCCGGGGTGCTGCTCCCCTGGCTGGCGGGCAAGGACGGTGCGCGGGTCGATGCCGACACCCGGCTGGCGTACGACGACGGGTTCCGCTGCCGGACGCCCGACCAGTACCTCTCCCTGGTCGGGCGGCTCGACCTCCTGGTCACCGACCGGCTGCACGGCCTGGTCCTGGCCCTGCGCGCCGGTGTCCCCGCGCTGGCCGTCGACCCGGTCAGGGGCGGGGCCAAGGTGTCGGCGCAGGCGAAGGTGGCGCGCTGGCCCGCGCTGCTGCCGGGTGAGGAGCTGACGACCGGGCTCCTGGACCGCTGGTGGCACTGGTGCCTCTCCCCCGCCGGGGCGGCCGCCGCCCGGCGGCGCCGCTCACGGCTGCTCGCGGGCGCCGAGGCCGCCGAGGACCCCTGAGCCGGGCTCCGGCGGCGAGGGGTCGGCCGGATGTTTGCCGCCGGATGACGGTGGTACCCGACGGGCTCCCGCCCGGCCCGTCGCCGACTCCCGCTCCGGCCCCACTCCCAGCTCCGGCTCCGGCCCCCACTTCTCAGCTCCAGCTCCAGATCCAGGAGGAGACATGCCCGAAGAGACCCGTCCCGTCGCCCCGGTCGCGCTGGTGACCGGCGCCGATTCGGGGATCGGACGAGCCGTCGCCGTGAAGCTCGCCCAGCAGGGCATGGACGTGGGCATCACCTACCACAGCGACCGTGAGGGCGGCGAGGGCACGGCCGATGAGGTGCGTTCGGCGGGCCGGCGCGCCGCCCTGGCCCGGCTCGACCTCACCGAACTGCCGGGCGCCGCCGATGTGGTGGACGCCCTCGCCGACGAGCTGGGCCGTGTCGACGTCCTCGTCAACTGCGCGGGGACCGGGACCGCCACCCGGTTCCTCGACCTGGACCACGCGACGGTCCGGCAGGTGATCGACGTGAACCTCATCGGCCCGTTCCTCTGCTCGCAGCGTGCGGCCCGGCGCATGATCGCCCAGGGGGACGGCGGCCGCATCGTGAACATCACCTCGGTGCACGAGCACCAGCCGAGGGTCGGCGCGGCCCCCTACTGCGCGGCCAAGGGGGGCCTCGGCCTGCTGACGCAGGTCATGGCCCTGGAGCTGGCCGAGTACGGCATCACCGTGAACGCGGTGGCCCCCGGGGAGATCGCCACCCCGATGACGGGGCAGGAGGACACCGAGGTGGAGAGCGAGGACCGGCCGGGCATCCCGCTCGGGCGTCCGGGCGACGCGCGGGAGGTCGCCTCGGTCGTCGCCTTCCTGGCCGGACCGGAGTCCTCGTACACGACCGGGGCCTCGTGGGCGGTGGACGGCGGAATGCTGCGCATGGGCCCGCAGGCGGGTTCCCATCTGCGCTCCGACGACTGGCGCCGCCCCTGAGCGCGCGACCGGCCGGTCTCCGCCCGACGGCCTGCCGGGGCTCGCCCGCCCCGGCGGACCCCCCGCGCCCTGAACCCCGTACGCGTCAGCACCCCCCACCCCACGGAGGACCCCATGGCCGACGACACCCTGCCGCTCCTGCTGCACGGCTACGCGTGGCTGCCCGACCGCAGGCGCCGCAGCGGCGGAGCGCCCGTGGTCACACGCCTGCTCGGCAAGCGGGCCATCGCCCTGCACGGTCCGGCGGCCGTGCGCTTCTTCTACGACGAGAAGCACATCCGCCGCACGGACGCCCTGCCGCAACCGGTGATCGACACGCTCTTCGGCCGGGGCGCGGTCCACACCCTGGACGGCGGGCGCCACGAGGTGCGCAAGGCGCTCTTCACCGGTCTACTCAAGGAGCCGTCCCGGGTTCGCGACCTCTCCGAGCGGGTCGGCGCGGAGCTGGAACGGGCCCGGGTGGAGTGGGCCGCGCGCGGGCGGGTGGTCCTCTTCGACGAGGTGGCCGAGGTCCTCACCCGCGCGGTGCACGCCTGGGCCGGGGTGCCCCTGGCCGAGGACGCGGTGGCCCCCACGGCCCGGGACATGATCGCCATGGTCGACGGCTTCGCCTCCGTGGGCCCGCGTCACTTCACGGCGCGGCGGGCGCGCGCCCGCCAGGAGGAGCGGCTCGCCCCGCTGGTGGAGACGGCCCGGGAAGGGGCCGCCCCGGACGGCGACGGCTCCGGCACCACGGTGTTCGGCACGGTCGCGGCCCACCGGGACGCGGACGGGGCCCTGCTGACCCCGCACACCGCCGCCGTCGAGGTGCTCAACGTGCTGCGGCCGACGGTGGCCATCACCTGGTTCGCGGTGTTCGCCGCCCACGCCCTGCACCGCCACCCCGAACACCGCGAGGTCCTGGCGGGCGACGACGGTCCCGAGTACGCGTGGGCGTTCGCGCAGGAGGTGCGCCGGTTCTATCCGTTCGCGCCCTTCGTGGGCGGCCTGGCGGCGGAGCGGCTGGAGTGGGCCGGAGAGACGATCAAGCCGGGCACGATGGTCCTGCTCGATCTGTACGGGCTGGACCACGACCCGGACCTGTGGCCCGAGCCGTACCGCTTCGACCCGACCCGCTTCCTGGGCAGCGCCCCGCCCGTCGACGCGCTGGTCCCGCAGGGCGGCGGCCCCGTGGACGGCCACCGGTGCCCCGGGGAGGACGTGACGGTCGCGGTCCTGGCCACGGTGGCGAGGTTCCTGGCGCGGACCTCGTACGACGTCGTGGAGCAGGATCTGCGCATCCCCCTGCGCCGGATCCCGACGGCTCCCCGGAGCGGTTTCGTGATCGGGGACGTGGCCGAGGCCCCGGCCGGTGTCCGTGCCGGGGCCTCGAGCGCGAGCCCCGGTCACCGACCCGGCGGACCGGTCGGCC
>NZ_JBEYKR010000151.1:0-16694 GCF_040703535.1 Streptomyces sp. NPDC007346 | reverse complement strand
CAGCAGGTCATCCACGCTGGTGGTGCGGTCTTCGTTGATCATGAAGCGGGCATAGGGCTGCTGCAGGGTCACCTTGGCAATGCTCAGCCGACCGGTGGAGAGCCGCCGGTCCGCGAGCGCGGGATCGTCGCAGATCCCTCCGCCGAACATGTGGATCACCGTCCCGGGGCGGGTAGGGTCCCTGGCGTACGTTGCTTCAACTGCAATCCGGCCATCGGCAAGTTGGGGGATGATCCTGACTCTCTTGCGCAGGGCCATCGCATACCTGGAGGGAAACGCGTGGAAGCCAACACTCGTAGCACCGGGCGTCTACCAGCTGCCTTCCTGACGCCGGGATCGTCCTCGTTCATGGACTTCCTGTCCGACCAGTCGCCCGAGATGCTCCCGGGCAACCGGAGTCTGCCGCCGCTCCAGGGGGCCATCGAGGCACCGCACGGGACGACCATCGTCGCGGCGTCCTTCCCTGGTGGCGTGGTCCTGGCCGGTGACCGGCGCGCCACCATGGGCAACATGATCGCGCAGCGCGACATCGAGAAGGTCTTCCCGGCCGACGAGTACTCGGCGGTGGGCATCGCCGGCACCGCCGGACTGGCCGTGGAGATGGTGAAGCTCTTCCAGCTGGAGCTGGAGCACTTCGAGAAGGTCGAGGGCGCCCAGCTCTCCCTGGAGGGCAAGGCCAACCGGCTCTCCACCATGATCCGCAGCAATCTGGCCATGGCCATGCAGGGCCTCGCCGTGGTGCCCCTCTTCGCGGGGTACGACGTCGACCGCGAGAAGGGCCGCATCTTCTCCTACGACGTCACCGGCGGCCGCTCCGAGGAGAACGGCTACGCCGCCACCGGCTCCGGGTCGATCTTCGCCCGCGGCTCCATGAAGAAGCTCTACCGCGAGGACCTGACGGAGGAGCAGGCCCTCACCCTGGTCGTGCAGGCGCTGTACGACGCCGCGGACGACGACTCGGCGACCGGCGGCCCGGACGTGGCCCGCCGGATCTACCCCATCGTCACCGTCATCACCGACGAAGGTTTCCGGAGGCTGGGCGACCAGGAGTCCGCCGACATCGCGCGCTCCATCCTGGAACGCCGCCTGGAGCAGCCCGACGGCCCGCGCGCCGCGCTGCTCTGACCCGGACTCCGAGCCTTCCGAGATGCACTCGTCACTGACAGAAAGGGACGGATAGCCGGTGTCGACGCCGTTCTATGTCTCACCCCAGCAGGCCATGGCCGACCGGGCGGAATACGCCCGCAAGGGCATCGCCCGTGGTCGCAGCCTCGTTGTGCTGCAGTATGCCGACGGCATTGTGTTCGTCGGCGAGAACCCGTCCCGCGCGCTGCACAAGTTCAGCGAGATCTATGACCGGATCGGCTTCGCGGCCGCCGGCAAGTACAACGAGTACGAGAACCTCCGCATCGGCGGCGTGCGCTACGCCGACCTGCGCGGATACACCTACGACCGCGACGATGTGACGGCCCGTGGGCTGGCCAACGTCTACGCCCAGACGCTCGGCACCATCTTCTCCAGCGCGGCCGAGAAGCCGTACGAGGTGGAGCTGGTCGTCGCCGAGGTCGGCACCGCCCCCGAGGGCGACCAGATCTACCGGCTGCCGCACGACGGTTCGATCGTGGACGAGCACGGCTCGGTCGCGGTCGGCGGCAACGCCGAGCAGATCAGCAGCTTCCTGGACCAGCGCCACCGCGACGGCATGACGCTCGCCGAGGCGCTGAAGCTGGCCGTCCAGGCGCTCTCCCGGGAGCCGGGCGGCGGTGAGCGGGAGATTCCCGCCGAGCGCCTCGAAGTCGCGGTGCTGGACCGTACGCGGCCCCAGCAGCGCAAGTTCAAGCGGATCGTCGGCCGCCAGCTGACCCGGCTGCTCGACGCGGACGCGGCGAGCGCCACCCCGACGGACGCCCCCTCCGACACCGAGGAAACCGAGTCCACCGATACGGGAACCGGCACGGACACCGGCACCGCGTCCGGCTCCACCGAGGAGTAGAAGGCGGCGCTTCACGTGCCCCCGGGCCGCCGGCTCGGGGGCACCGTCATGCCCGGGGGGCGGGCGGCGGCGCCGTGGAGCCGCGGACGACCAGCCGCACCGGCAGGCTGCCCGGCTCGGCGCGGCGGCCCTCCAGCACGGCCAGCAGCGCCTCCATGCCCTGTTCCCCGACCCGTTCGGCGGGGAGCTGGACGGTGGTGAGCTCGGGCTCCACCGCGGTGGCCAGGGCGAGGTCGTCGAAGCCGGTGACCGAGAGGTCGTCCGGTACCCGCAGCCCGAGTCGGCGGGCCGCCTTGCAGGCCCCGGCCGCCAGGATGTCGTCGTCGCAGACCATCGCGGTGGGCCGCTCCCCGGCCACGGCCAGCGCCTGCTCGGCCGCCTCCCGCCCGGCCCGTACGTCGAGCGGGGCCCGTACCGTACGGATGGTGGCGCCCGGCACCGCGCCCACCGCCTCCTGGAGCGCCTGCGCCCGGACCGCGAACGTCCAGGTGTCCACGGCGGACGCCAGATGGACGAGGCGCCGGTGGCCGAGGTCCAGCAGATGTTCCGTCACCTGGCGCATCCCGTCGGCGATGTCCAGGTTCACGTGGGCGGCCGCGTCCGTCCCGGCCGGGTCGCTGTCCAGCATCACCAGCGGCAGCTCGGCCCCGTGCAGGGCGCTCAGCGCGTCCGAGGCCATGGAGGAGGCGATCACCCCGTCCAGGGCGGCACGGGCCGAGGCGAACGGGTCCCGGGCCGGTCCCGTGCCGTCCGGCGAGGGGTAGAGCACCACGCCGAAGCCGTGCTCGGCGGCGACGGCCGCGGCCCCGGTGTACACGCGGGCGAAGAACTCGTTGGTGAGCGCCGGGACCACCAGCAGCGCGGTCCTGGTGCGCCCGAGCCGCAGGTTGCGGGCGGCCAGATTGGGCCGGTAGCCCAGCTCGGCCGCGCTCCGGCGGACCCGCTGGGCCGTGGCCTCGGACACCCGGCCCGGCCACTTCTCGCCGAGCACGAGCGAGACCGTCGCCTGCGAGACGCCCGCCGCGCGGGCCACGTCGCGGCTGGTGGGCCGGGGCGGGGCGGGCTGGTGCGAGTCGGTCACTCGGGCCTCCGTGCGCGGTGGTTCCGTGGCGCCGCGAGGTGGACCCGCGGACTGCGCACATGGTACGTATGAACCTCGAAGTTATACGTAAAACCTCAGGTGGTGGAAGCCATCCGGCGGAGAGGGGCGGGAATGGCCGCGGGATATCTGGACGTCCTCCGGGCGCGGCATGCCGCCCGGCTGCTGACGGGCACGCTGGTGGGGCGGCTGCCCAACGGCACCGCGCACATCGCGATCGTGCTGTTCACCCGCGCCGAGGGAGGCAGCTACACCCAGGCCGGCGCCCTGGCCGCCGCGTACGGGCTCGCCACCGCCGTCGGGCAGCCGCTGCTGGGGCGGGCGGTGGACCTGTACGGGCAGCCGCGTGTCCAGCTCCCCGCCGCCGTGCTCTCCGCCCTCGGCATGGCCCTGCTGGCCGTCGTGGGCCTCGGCTCGCTCCCGCTGGCCTACGCCGCCGTCATCGTCGCCGGTGTCGCCACACCGCCCCTGGAGGGCGGTCTGCGGGCCCTGTGGCCCAGCGTGCTCAAGCGCCGGGACCAGGTGCACCGGGCGTACGCCCTGGACGCCGTGGCGCAGGAGATCATGTTCACCGTCGGGCCGCTCCTGGTGACGCTCCTCGTTTCGCTGTGGTCCCCGGCCGCCGCCCTGCTCGTCATCAACGCCATCGGCGTCCTGGGCGCGTTGTCGGTCGTCCTGTCCGAACCCTCGCGCACCTGGCGCTCCGCGCCCCGCGAGGCGCACTGGCTCGGCGCCCTGCGCTCGCCCGGACTCCTCGCCCTGCTCGGCGCGTTCTTCTTCGTCGGGCTCGCGCTCGGCTCCATCACGGTGGCCGGCGTGGCCTACGCCGACGACCACGGCCGCGAGTCGGTGTACGGCTGGCTGATGGCCGCGCTCGGCCTCGGCGCCCTGATCGGAGGGCTGGGCTACGGGGCGCGGCAGTGGACCGGGGCGCCCGAGCGGCGGCTGCGCGTCATCGTCGGCCTTCTGGCCCTCGGCTACCTGCCGTTGGCGCTCACCCCTTCGGTCCCCGCCATGACCGCCCTCGCCGCCCTGGCCGGTGTCTTCCTCGCCCCGGCCATCGCGTGCTCGTTCATCGTGGTGGACCGGCACGCCCCGCGGGGCACGGTGACCGAGGCGTTCTCCTGGCTCGTCACCACCTTCGGCGTCGGCGCGGCCGCCGGGACGGCCGTCGCCGGACCGGCCGTCGAGCTCGGCTCCACCACCTGGAGCTTCGGCGTGGCGGGGGCCGGCGGAGTGCTCGCCCTGGTCGTCCTGCTGGCCACCGGAAAGGTGCTCGCACCTCCCGGAGGAGGCCCCGCCACCGTGACCGGATCGGAAAATGATCGAAACGGTACCGTCGAACCCGGTTTCAGCACCGGCCGTAAGGCGTAATGTTCAGTCATGGACCGCCGCATTTTCGGGCTGGAGAACGAGTACGGCGTCACGTGCACGTTCAGGGGACAGCGCCGACTGTCACCTGACGAAGTGGCGCGCTACCTCTTCCGCCGTGTTGTGTCATGGGGCCGCAGCAGCAATGTCTTTCTGCGGAACGGCGCCCGCCTCTACCTCGATGTGGGATCGCATCCGGAATACGCCACACCCGAATGCGACAATGTGACCGAACTGGTCACGCACGACAAGGCCGGCGAGCGCATTCTCGAAGGCCTGCTCGTCGACGCCGAACGACGCCTGCACGAGGAGGGAATCGCGGGCGACGTCTATCTCTTCAAGAACAACACCGACTCGGCGGGAAACTCCTACGGGTGCCACGAGAACTACCTCGTGGCCCGGCACGGAGAATTCTCCCGGCTCGCGGACATCCTCATCCCCTTCCTCGTCACCCGGCAGCTCATCTGCGGAGCGGGCAAGGTGCTCCAGACCCCGCGCGGAGCCGTCTACTGCGTCAGCCAGCGCGCCGAGCACATCTGGGAGGGCGTCAGCTCCGCGACCACCCGCTCCCGGCCGATCATCAACACCCGTGACGAACCCCACGCCGACGCCGAGCGGTACCGCCGCCTCCACGTCATCGTCGGTGACTCGAACATGTCCGAGACGACCATGCTGCTCAAGGTCGGCGCCACCGACCTGGTGCTCCGCATGATCGAGGCGGGCACGGTGATGCGCGACCTGACCCTGGAGAACCCGATCCGGGCCATCCGCGAGGTCAGCCACGACCTCACCGGCCGGCGCAAGGTGCGCCTGGCCAGCGGCCGCGAGGCCTCGGCCATCGAGGTCCAGCGGGAGTACTACGAGAAGGCCGTGGACTTCGTCGAGCGCCGGGGCATCCGCACCGGCACCGTCGACCAGGTCCTGGAGCTGTGGGGCCGCAGCCTCGACGCCATCGAGGCCGAGGATCTCGACCGGATCGACACCGAGATCGACTGGGTCATGAAGTACAAGCTCATCGAGCGGTACCGGGCCAAGCACAACATGACCATGTCCAATCCGCGGGTCGCCCAGATAGACCTCGCCTACCACGACATCCACCGCCGCCGGGGCCTGTTCTACCTCCTGGAGAAGAAGGGCCAGACCGCCCGCATCTGCAACGACCTGAAGATCTTCGAGGGCAAGTCGGTGCCCCCGCAGACCACCAGGGCGAGGCTGCGCGGCGACTTCATCCGCAGGGCCCAGGAGCAGCGGCGGGACTTCACCGTCGACTGGGTCCACCTCAAGCTCAACGACCAGGCGCAGCGCACGGTGCTGTGCAAGGACCCGTTCCGCTCCGTGGACGAGCGGGTGGAGAAGCTGATCGCGGGCATGTGAGCCGAGCCGGAGGGGATCCCTCGGCCGGCCGTCGTGCGACAGGGCCCCGTACGTTCCTCGTACGGGGCCTTCCGCACGGCCTAGAGTGGTTCGACATCCCAACCACAGTGCCCCCTGAGATCTGAGGAACCAGTGCGCCGAATTGCCGGCCTTCTCGTCGCCCCCCTCCTGCTGCTGTCGGCAGTGGCCTGCGGCAGCGACGACAAGGCCTCCGACTCCGCCTCGTCCAAGAACGGCGTGCCCGCGATCACCGCGGGCGCCAAGGTCGGCGAGAAGCCCACCCTCTCCAAGGGCGAGGGGGACCCGCCCAAGGAGCTGAAGACCGAAGTCGTCAGCGAGGGCGACGGTGCGAAGCTCAAGGACGGCGACGCGATCCAGGTCAACTACCTCGGTCAGTCGTGGGACTCCGACAAGCCGTTCGACAACAGCTTCGACCGCAAGCAGCCCTTCGACCTGACGCTCGGCGCGGGCATGGTCATCCAGGGCTGGGACAAGGGTCTCGTCGGCCAGAAGGTCGGCAGCCGCGTCGAGCTCGTCATCCCGCCGGAGCTCGGCTACGGCGAGCAGGGCCAGGGCGACATCAAGCCGAACGCCACCCTCGTGTTCGTCGTCGACATCCTGAAGGCCACCCAGATCCCGGCCTCCGCCAAGGGCACCGAGGTCGCCCAGGACAACATCGACCTGCCCAAGGTCGGCGTGAAGGACGACGGCAAGGCCCCGACGGTCACGATCCCCAAGAGCGACCCGCCGAAGAAGCTGGTCTCCAACTACGTCCTGGAGTCCGACGGCGACGTCGTCAAGGAGTCCGACAGCGTCGTGGTGAACTACGTCGGCATGATCTGGAAGGACGCCAAGGAGTTCGACAACACCTACTCCACCGGCAAGACCCAGACCTTCCCGCTGTCGCAGGTCACCCTCAAGGGACTCAAGGCCGGTCTGATCGACAAGAAGGTCGGCAGCCGGGTGCTCCTCGTCATCCCGCCGGACCAGGCCTTCGGTGACGAGCAGCAGCAGGCCATCCCGAAGAACTCCACGCTGGTCTTCGCCGTGGACATCCTCGCCAAGGTGTAAGACTGTCCCGGTTGCCCAGTTCATCATTTTGAGGAGCAGTTCAGTGAGCATCGAGAAGCCCGAGATCGACTTCCCGGGTGGCGAGCCGCCGGCCGACCTGGAGATCAAGGACATCTGGGAGGGCGACGGCCCCGTCGCCAAGGCCGGCGACAAGGTCAAGGTCCACTACGTGGGCGTGGCCTTCTCCACCGGTGAGGAGTTCGACGCCTCCTGGAACCGCGGCGCGCCGCTGGCCTTCCAGCTCGGTGTCGGCCAGGTCATCTCCGGCTGGGACCAGGGCGTGCAGGGCATGAAGGTCGGCGGCCGCCGCCAGCTGACCATCCCCGCGCACCTCGCGTACGGCGACCGTGGCGCGGGCAGCGCCATCGCCCCGGGTGAGACGCTGATCTTCGTCTGCGACCTGGTCTCGGTCTGATCCGTTCCGGTCACGGGAGCCACCGGACCCGGTCCGTTCCGGCCGCGTGACCCGCGCGGTTCGGTCCGTTTTGGTCGGGTAGGTTCCGTACCGGTCAGGTGAGTGAGGGCCCCCGCCGCTCGGCGGGGGCCCTCACCGCTGCCCGGTCCACGGGCTCGCTTTGGTCCCGACACCCCGGGGCGGTACGGTCGACGGTCGTAGAGCACAAGAGAAAGGGCGTCGATGGCGATTGCCAAGGCCGAGCGGTTGATGAACCTCGCACTGTGCCTGCTGGGGACCCGGCGCCCGCTCAGCAAGCGCGAGCTCCGCGGATCCATCGAGGCCTACCTCGAAGCGGGCTCCGACGACTCCTTCAACCGGATGTTCGAGCGCGACAAGGACGATCTGCGGGAGCTCGGCCTCGTCATCGAGACCGTCGAGAACCTCGACGGCGACATCGGATACCTGGCCCGCCGCGACAGCAACCGGCTGCCCCCCATCACCCTGGACGCCGAGGAGGCCGCCGCCCTCGGCCTCGCCGCCAAGGTCTGGCAGCAGGCCCGCCTCGCCGGGGCCGCCAGCGGCGCCCTGCAGAAGCTGCGCGCGGCCGGCATGCCCGAGGCCGAGGACGACTACGAGGTGCACAGCGCCCTCGAACCCCGCATCCCCGTCCACGAGGCCGCCTTCGAACCCCTCATGCTCGCCTGCCGTGACCGCCGCCCGGTCACCTTCGACTACCGCAAGGCCAACTCCGCCGCCCCCGTCCAGCGCCAGGTCGAACCCTGGACCCTGGAATGCTGGCGCGGCCACTGGTACCTCGCGGGCTGGGACCGGGGCCGCGGGGCCGAGCGCGTCTTCCGGCTCTCCCGCATCACCGGCAAGGTCCGCTCCCGCGCCGGAGCCTTCACCGCCGAGGTGCCCGACGTCGTCACGGTCCGCGAGACCGTCGAGAGCTGGGCCGGCGAGATCGCCACCCGCACCGCCCGGATCAGGCTCCGCGCCGGATCGGGCTACCCGCTGCGTTCGCGGGCGATATCCGTCCATGGGCGCGGCGACGGCTGGGACGAGCTGGAGATCCCGTACGGACACGGGCTGGACGCCTGGCTCGTCGAGTTCGGGCCGGACGTCGTCGTGGAGGAACCCGCCGATCTGCGGGCCGATGTGGTGGACCGGCTGCGCGCCGTGGCCAAGGACTAGGACGAGGGAACGCAGCGATGGCCACGAACGCGATCGACCAGACCCGCCGCATGCTCTCCCTGGTGACGTACCTGCGCGAGCGCCCCGGCGCCCACGTCCAGGACGTGGCGCGGGCCTTCGGGATCACCGAGGACGAGCTGATCTCGGACCTCGACGTGCTGCCCATGTGCGGCACCAGCTTCCGCGGCGGGGACCTCCTCGACATCGACACCGACGGCGACCGGATCTGGTGGCACAACCCGGACGACGTCGCCGAGCCGCTCCGGCTCGCCGCCGACGAGGCCACCGCCCTGCTGGTCGCCGCGCGCGCCGTCGCGACCCTGCCCGGCCTGCGCGAGAGCGACCGGCTGGCCCTGGTCCGCGCGACCGCCAAGCTGGAGACGGCGGCCGGGGAGTCCGGGGCGGCCAGCTCCCGGCTCTCGGTGACCTTCGAGGCGGAGGGCGGTGTCTTCGCCGACGTCGACCGGGCCATCTCCGAGCGCCGCCGCCTCTGGCTGCGCTACTACTCGCCCGCCCGCGACGAGCTCACCGAGCGCGAGGTCGACCCGATCCGGCTCTTCGCCGTCGGCCACACCTACATGGAGGGCTGGTGTCGGCTCTCCGAGGCCCGGCGGACCTTCCGCCTGGACCGGGTCGCCGAGATCCGCCTCCTCGACGCGCCCGCCGCACCGCCGGAGCTGGAGCTGCGGGACCTCTCCGAAGGGCTGGTCCAGCCCGCGGCGGAGGACCCCGAGGTCGTCATCGAGGTCACCGCGGGAGGCCGCTGGGTCGCCGAGTACTACCCGCACGACTCCGCCGAGGAACTGCCCGACGGCGGACTGCGGATCACCCTGCGCACCCCCGACCCGGCCTCGCTGCGCCGCCTCGCCCTGCGCCTCGGCGGCGAGGGCCGCATCGTCGCCCCGCCGGAGCTCGCCGAGAGCGCCCGGACGGCGGCCCGCGAGGCGCTCGCCGCCTACGACACGGTCTGAAGCGGCCCCGGAGCGGAGACGAGATGCACCCCACGTACCTCATGCCGGTCACCGGCACCGGCCCGGCGGCCGTCCGCACCGGCCGGCCCACTGCCACCGGAGCGGCGGCCACCCGTACCGGCCCGGTCCCGGTACCCGTACCCGCCGCCGTACGGTTCCGGGCCGCCTGCCCTGACTGCCGCGGGCGCTTCGAACTCGCGGCGGGAGCACTGCGCCTGGCGATCGGCGCCAGCAGCCGCACCACCTTCTACACCTTCACCTGCCCGGAGTGCTCCGCCCCGGTCCGCAAGCCCGCCGGGGAGCGCATCATCGAACTGCTCACCGGAGGCGGCGTACGGACCCTGCGCCTGCACGCCACCTCGTAGCGTCCGTAGGAAGAGGCACCGCCGCATGTTCTGGCCCATGCTCGCCATCGCCCTGGGGTTCCTGGGGGTCGCCGTCCTCGGCGTGCTCGCCATCAAGGTCTTCGTCGAGGCGCAGCGCCTCGGCCGCCAGGTCACCACCACCACCGAGCGCGTCAACGAGGCGTCGGAGGACCTCGAACGGGCGGCGACCCGTCTCGCCGCCACCGGTGACAGCCTGCGCTGACGGGCCCGCGGCCTGATGTTCCACGGCCCCGAGGGGTACGCTGCATGGGTCGGCCCAGGCAGGGAGGCGCAGGCCGCAGTACGCACGGGCATTGCCTGGCGTTTACCCCTGCGGGTTACGATCGCTGCCAAGCGCAACGACCGGACGTACGCCCGGTCGAACGGGTAGCGAGCCCACCTCCAGCCGCCTCAGTGAGAAGGAAGTCGCACATGATCGGCAATCTGAAGCCCCTAGAGATCGTTCTGATCATCGCTGTCATCCTGCTGCTCTTCGGCGCCAAGAAGCTCCCCGACATGGCGCGTTCGCTCGGCAAGTCGGCCCGCATCCTCAAGAGCGAGGCCAAGGCGATGAAGAAGGACGACGCGGCGACCGCCACGCCCACGACGGAGACCGTCGCGGACCAGACCCCGCCGCCGTCCACCACCGCACGCACCATCCAGGCCGCCCCGGGTGACGTCACCAGCTCCCGCCCGGTCAACGAGCCCAAGCCCACCACCCAGAGCTGACCGCTGAGGCGCTCCGCCGACAGCCGCCGCACGAGACGAGGGAAGTGGGTTGCTCAAGTCTGCCCGCAAGCAGGAGAAGGACGACGAGGGGCGGATGCCTCTCCTCGATCACCTGCGTGAGCTGCGTAACCGGCTGCTGAAGGCCGTGCTGGCGATCGTCGTCGTGATGATCGTGGCGGCGTTCTTCCAGAAGGAGATCTACGAGTTCCTTCTGGCCCCCATCCAGGAGTCGGTCGGCTGCAAGAACGGCATCGTCACGACCGTCGACGGCAAGTCCTGTGCGCTGCTGAAGACCGACACCCTGATCGGCCCGTTCACCAACGCGCTGAAGGTCGCGCTGATGTCCGGCGTGCTGCTGGCGACCCCGATCTGGCTGTACCAGCTGTGGGCGTTCGTCGCACCGGGGCTGCACAAGGGTGAGAAGCGTTACGCCTACGCCTTTGCCGTCGTCGGCGCACCGCTCTTCCTGGCCGGCGGCTATCTCGCCTACGCGATCCTCCCGCAGACCGCCGAGATCATGCTCGGGTTCAGCCCCGACGACGTGCAGAACCAGATCGGGCTCGACAGTTATCTGGACCTGCTCGTCCGCATGGTGATCGTCTTCGGGCTCGCCTTCGAACTGCCCCTGCTGCTCATCGCGCTCAACATGACAGGCGTCCTCTCCGGGAAGCGGATGCTCGGCTGGTGGCGCGGGATGATCGTCGGCCTCACCGCCTTCTCGGCCATCGCCACCCCCGGCGGCGAGCCCATCTCGATGCTCCTGCTGGCCGGCCCGCTCGCGGTGCTCTACTTCATCGCCGTCGGCGTCTCCCTGCTCAACGACAAGCGCCGCAACCGCAACAACCCGGATGCCGAGCTCAGTGACGACGAGGCGTCCGAGCTGGACCTGACCCCCGAGCCGGTCGGAGGGACCGAGCCCGTGGCGGACCCGCGCAGAGCGCTGCCGGGACAGGCTTCCGGCGAGGCGGACGGCTCCCGCTCGCACCGGCTCAACGGTTACGACGACATCACCTGACCTTGTAGGGTCCGGCGGGTGACCAGCGAGATCACCCTCTTCGTCAATCCCACCGCAGGACGCGGCCGGGGCGCGCACGCCGCGCAGCCGGCCGCTTCCGCGTTGCGGGACGCCGGATTCTCCGTCCGTACGGTCCTCGGTGAGGACGCCGGCGACGCACTGCGCCGGGCCCGCGAGGCCGTGGCGGCGGGGACCGGGGCGCTGATAGCCGTGGGCGGGGACGGGCTGGTGTCCCTCGCCCTCCAGGCCGTCGCCGGGACGAGTACGCCGCTGGGCGTCGTCGCCGTCGGCACCGGCAACGACTTCGCCCGTGCGCTGGGCCTGCCGGTCCGCGACCCGGCCGCCGCCGGAGCGCTGGCGGCGCGGGCGCTCAAGGAGGGGAGCCATCGCGACGTCGACCTCGGACGCGTCGGGGAGCGCTGGTTCGGCTCCGTGCTCGCCTCCGGCTTCGACTCCCGGGTGAACGACCGGGGCAACCGGATGCGCCTGGTCGGCGGCCGGTTCAAGTACGACCTCGCGATCCTCGCCGAACTGGCCGCCTTCGCGCCGATCCCGTACCGCATCCGGTTCGACGGGGGAGAGGCCCGGGAGATCGAGGCCACGCTCATCGCGGTGGGCAACGGCACCACCTACGGCGGGGGCATGCGGATCTGCGCCGGCGCCGAGATGGACGACGGCCTCTTCGACGTGACCGTGGTGGGCGACTGCACCCGCGCCACGCTGCTCAAGGTGTTCCCGAAGGTCTACAAGGGCACGCATCTGAACCACCCCGCCGTCACCGTGCACCGGGTCTCCTCGATCGAGCTGGTGGCGGCCGGTGTCACGGCGTACGCGGACGGTGAACCGCTGGGCGCCCTGCCGCTCACGGCGGTCTGCGTACCGGGTGCCGTACGGGTGCTCACCGGGGGCTGATGAGGAGCTGACCGGGCCGCGGGCCGGTCGTGGCCGTCGATGGCCAAGGGGATTTAAAGATCGCGCTGAGTGTCGGAGGTGGCGGGTAGGCTCGTATGCAAGATGACAGAGGACCTCTCACCAGCTGAGCGATACGAGGCATCCCGCGCCCGTGCGGCCGAGATGGCGACGGCCCTCGGGCCCTTCCGGGAGATGTACGAGTTCGGACTGGACCCGTTCCAGATCGAGGCCTGCCAGGCTCTTGAGGCGGGCAACGGGGTGCTGGTCGCGGCCCCGACCGGGTCGGGCAAGACGATCGTCGGCGAGTTCGCCGTCCACCTGGCCCTGGAGCAGGGCCGCAAATGCTTCTACACCACGCCGATCAAGGCGCTCTCCAACCAGAAGTTCGCGGATCTGGTCAAGCGGTACGGCGCGGACAAGGTCGGCCTGCTGACCGGCGACAACAGCGTCAACTCCGAGGCGCCGGTGGTCGTGATGACCACCGAGGTCCTGCGGAACATGCTGTACGCGGGCTCGCAGTCGCTCGCCGGGCTCGGCTATGTCGTCATGGACGAGGTGCACTACCTCTCCGACCGCTTCCGGGGCGCGGTCTGGGAGGAAGTGATCATCCACCTCCCGGAGTCGGTGACGCTGGTCTCCCTGTCGGCGACCGTGTCCAACGCGGAGGAGTTCGGCGACTGGCTGGACACCGTGCGCGGCTCCACCGAGGTGATCGTCTCCGAACACCGGCCGGTGCCGCTCTGGCAGCACGTGATGGCCGGACGCAAGATGTACGACCTCTTCGAGGAGGCGACCGACCACGGTGGCCGCGGCGTCGGGCGCCGTGAGGTCAACCCGGACCTGGTCCGGCTCGCCCGTATGGAGAACCAGAACACCTACAACCCGCGCGAGCGCCGCCGGGGCAAGATGGTGCGCGAGGCCGACCGCGAGCGCGAGCGGCGCCAGCGCAGCCGGATCTGGACGCCCGGACGGCCCGAGGTCATCGAGCGGCTGGACCACGAGGGCCTGCTGCCGGCCATCACCTTCATCTTCAGCCGGGCCGGCTGCGAAGCCGCCGTACAGCAGTGTCTGTACGCCGGGCTCCGGCTCAACGACGAGGACAAGCGCCGGCTGGTGCGCGAGATCGTCGAGGAGCGGACCGCGTCCATCCCCGGCGAGGATCTGCACGTGCTGGGCTACTACGAGTGGCTCGAAGGGCTGGAGCGGGGCATCGCCGCACACCACGCGGGCATGCTGCCGACCTTCAAGGAGGTCGTCGAGGAGCTGTTCGTCCGTGGCCTGGTGAAGGCGGTCTTCGCCACCGAGACCCTGGCGCTCGGCATCAACATGCCCGCGCGCTCGGTGGTGCTGGAGAAGCTCGTCAAGTGGAACGGCGAACAGCACGCCGACATCACCCCCGGCGAGTACACGCAGCTCACCGGCCGGGCCGGACGGCGCGGCATCGACGTCGAGGGCCACGCGGTGGTCCTGTGGCAGCGCGGCATGGACCCGACGGCGCTGGCCGGGCTCGCCGGCACGCGGACGTATCCGCTGCGCTCCAGCTTCCGCCCCTCGTACAACATGGCGGTCAACCTGGTGCAGCAGTTCGGGCGGCACAGGTCGCGGGAGCTGCTGGAGACCTCGTTCGCCCAGTTCCAGGCGGACAAGTCCGTCGTCGGGATCTCCCGGCAGGTGCAGCGCAACGAGGAGGGCCTGGAGGGCTACAAGGAGGGCATGAGCTGCCACCTCGGTGACTTCGAGGAGTACGCGCGGCTGCGCCGCGACCTCAAGGACCGGGAGACGGAGCTCGCCAAGCAGGGCGCTGCGCAGCGGCGGGCGGCGGCGGCCGCCTCGCTGGAGAAGCTGAAGCCGGGCGATGTCATCCATGTGCCGACGGGCAAGTTCGCGGGTCTCGCCCTGGTGCTGGAGCCCGGTCTGCCCGCCGGGCGGGCCAACGGGCACCGCGGGTTCGACCACCACGACGGGCCGCGTCCGCTGGTGCTGACCGCCGAACGGCAGGTCAAGCGGCTGGCCTCGATGGACTTCCCGGTGCCGGTGGAGGCGCTGGACCGGATGCGCGTCCCGAAGTCGTTCAACCCGCGCTCGCCGCAGTCCCGGCGCGATCTGGCCTCCGCGCTGCGGACGAAGGCCGGGCACATCGTGCCCGACCGGCACCGCAAGGAGCGGGCACCGGCCGCCGACGACCGGGAGATCGCCCGGCTCCGGTCCGAGCTGCGCGCCCACCCGTGCCACGGGTGCGACGAGCGGGAGGACCACGCGCGCTGGGCCGAGCGCTACCTCCGGCTGCGGCGGGACACCCGGCAGCTGGAGAAGCGGATCGAGGGGCGGACGAACACGATCGCCCGCACCTTCGACCGGATCGTCGCGCTCCTCACCGAGCTGGACTACCTCCGGGGCAACGAGGTCACGGAGAACGGGCGGCGGCTGGCCCGGCTGTACGGGGAGCTGGACCTGCTCGCCAGTGAGTGTCTGCGGGACGGGGTCTGGGAAGGGCTCAACCCCGCTGAACTCGCGGCTTGTGTCTCGGCGTTGGTGTACGAGGCGCGGCAGGCCGATGACGCGGTCGCGCCGAAGCTGCCGGCCGGGCCCGCCAAGGTCGCCATGGGCGAGATGGTGCGGATCTGGGGGCGGCTGGACGCGCTGGAGGAGGACTTCAAGATCAATCAGACGGAGGGGGTCGGGCAGCGCGAGCCCGATCTCGGCTTCGCCTGGGCGGTCTACATGTGGGCCTCCGGGCGCACGCTGGACGAGGTGCTGCGCGAGGCGGAGATGCCGGCGGGGGACTTCGTACGGTGGTGCAAGCAGGTGATCGACGTGCTGGGGCAGGTGGCCGCGGCGGCTCCTCGGGAGGGGAGCGCGGGGGCCAGTTCTGTGTCCCGGAACGCGCGGAAGGCGGTTGACGCGGTGCTGCGGGGGGTCGTGGCGTACAGCTCTGTCGGCTGACGCCGGTGGGGTGATGCTGTGGGGGCGGTGCCGTGCGGTGCGGTGTGGGTGGGGCGGTGCGGTGGGGCGCCTGCGGCGGGCTGTTCCCCTACCCGCCCCTTCCCGAGACCGGGGCGCTGCCCCGGACCCCGCTCCTCAAGCGCCGGAGGGGCTGAAGGGGGCGGGGCTTTGCCCCGGACCCCGCTCCTCAAGCGCCGGAGGGGCTGAAGGGGGCGGGGCTTTGTCCCGGGCCCTGCTCCTCAAGTGCCGGAGGGGCTGATGAGGGTGGGGCTTTGTCCCGGGCCCTGCTCCTCAAGTGCCGGAGGGGCTGAAGGGGGCGGGGCGCTGCCCCGGGCCCGCTCCCCAAGCGCCGGAGCGGCTGAAGGAGAGCGGGGCTCGGCGCGCAGGAAGGGGTCAGGAGCGGCGGCTTCTCATTGCCGCCCCCGCGCAGACCATGCCCAGCAGCACCGTCAGTCCGCCGACGACGATGTTGCTGATCACGATCCCGGTGTCCGGACTGCTCCCGACCACCCACGTCGACACGATGATCCACGCACCGATCGCGCACATCGCCCAGCTCAGGCCGTACATGCGCGCGGGCATCGCGGTGAAGCCCAGGGCCAGGACGGCGATGGCGATACCCATCACGAGGTTGTGTGCCGCCAGGGCGGGCTGGCCGGCCGTGAAGTGGAGCACCCAGGGGGAGACGGCGCAGTAGAGGCCGACGAGGAACACCGGCGCGTCCACCAGTGCCACATCGCGGCCGCCCATCACCTTGTCGTACCGCGCGCGCATTTCGGGGGCATCGGGATGGCCCGCTATGTCACTCCTGGCGTGTGAGACGTTGCTCATGAGATTTCGTCTCCTTCGGTCCTGTGGGCCCTGGCGCCGTACGGAGTGGGCGCCAGGCACCCGTATGTCTATTCTGCTCTTATATGCCCCTTATCTGCACCCTCGCTGTCCAGGGCGTTCGGCCAGGGCGAGAAGGTCCGGCACGCGCAGGGCCCGGTCCCCATGCCCCGGCAGCGGTACGTGCGGGAGCCCGGTCCAGCGGCCCGGGACAGCGTCGATGCACGCCCATCGCCGGAACCGGTCGAAGACGTCCGGCAGGTCCAGGCCGCCCCGCTCCAGCAGCGATTCGCCGACCGGCACCGCCATCTGCGTGTCGTCCGTCGCCTCGCCCGGGCCAATCCGGATAGACCCGGATCTGTCGGGTGTTGCGGTAATCGCTTCCGTTGTAGAGCCAGTAGCGCTCCTTGATCTGCTTGATCATGTCCGGCG